>DAISLG010000128.1:0-4062 GCA_036820565.1 Gaiellaceae bacterium
TGGCGGAGCATCTGCTCGGTCACATCGAAGTCGGCGATCACGCCGTCCTTGAGCGGGCGGATCGCGCTGATCGTCCCGGGCGTGCGGCCGAGCATCCGCTTGGCCTCGAGGCCGACGGCGTGTACCTCACCGGTGCGCTGGTCGATCGCGACGACGGACGGCTCGGACAGAACGATGCCGCGCCCGCGGACGTAGACGAGCGTGTTCGCCGTCCCCAGGTCCACGGCCATGTCGCGGCCTCCGAAGCCGGTGAGATATGTGAAGAGCCCCATGTGCGGCGAGTCTACTTACCCGTAGCCGTAAAGCCCCGGAAACCGCGTCGCGAGGAGGCTCACGAGCAGGGCCGCCGGCAGCCCGACGACGTTGAGGTAGTCGCCCTCGACCCGCTCGACGAGCGCCGCGCCGAGGCCCTGGATCGCGTAGCCGCCCGCCCGGCCCTCCCACTCGCCGCTCGCAACGTATGCGCCGAGGTCGCGCGACGTCAGCGGCCGGAAGGTGACGAGCGTCGTCGCGCGCCGGGCCTCCTCCCAGCCGGGCGCGAGCAGGCAGAGGCCGGAGACGACCTCGTGCGTCCGCCCGGCGAGCGCCTCGAGCATCGCCTCGGCCTCGTCCGCGCTCCCGGGCTTGCCGAACACACGGCCACCGCGTGAGACGATCGTGTCGACGCCGAGCACGGGTCGGTCTCCCGCGCGGCCGGAGACGGAACGGGCCTTGCCGACGGCGTGCTCGAGCGGGTCGCCCTCCGGCGACTCCTCGTAGCCCGGCGCGACCACCTCGAACGGCAGGCCGAGCTGCGCGAGGATCACACGGCGCTGGGGCGAGGTCGACGCGAGCAGGATCGGCGGCGCGGGCGACGCGTTCAGCGCTTCCGCACCTTCCAGATCTGCTCCATCGGCCAGTTTCTCGCCCACTCGCGGTCGTGGTCGTCGCGATAGGTCGACTCGGCATCCGCGGCCGGCACGGGCTCGACCAGATCCTCGACGGCGAGCCCGTTCGCGACGAAGAGACGGATCCAGTCGCCGTAGCCGAGCTGGAACGTCACGTACTCGCCGAAGTCCTCGCGGTGGAGGCCGAAGTACGGCCGCTGCAACCCCGGCTCGGGCCGCTGCGCCCCGGGCTCGTAGCAGACGGACTCGATCGCGGTGCCGCCGCTGAAGGCGAGCAGGCCTCCGGGCCGCAGCACGCGCGCGGCCTCGGGGACGGTCCTGTAGGGATCCGCGAACGTCATCCCGCCCCAGTCGCAGAAGACGACGTCGAAGCTCTCGTCGGGCAGCGGGATCTCCTCCGCGCTCGCGTGAATCAGCGGGAAGTCGACGCCGGCCGCGCGCGCGTGGTCGAGCTGGCGAGCGGAGTTGTCGAGCCCGACGCAGCGGGCGCCGCGGCGTGACAGGACGATCGACCACTGCGCGGCGCCGCACCCGAGCTCGAGGACGTCCTTGCCGGAAACGTCACCCAGGATCAGGAGCTCCGACTCCGGAATCTGCCAGAGGCCCCAGGCCGGGTCGTCACGGTTGATGTGCCCGGCGTTCCGACGCTGATAGTCGTCGGCGTCTGCGTCCCAGTGCTCGCGGTTACGAAGCGCGTCAGGCGAGTCCATCGGGGAACCAGATCCCGATCTCGCGCTCGGCCGATTCCGCCGAGTCCGAGCCGTGCACGAGGTTGTTCGGCATCGAGAGCGCGAGATCGCCCCGGAGCGATCCCGGGTCGGCGTCGGCCGGGTTCGTCGCGCCGATCGTCGTCCGGCAGGTTGCGATCGCACCCTCGCCCTCGAGCACGAGCGCGAGCGTCGGGTCCGACGTGATGAACTCGACGAGCTCGCCGAAGAACGGTTTCTCGGCGTGCTCGGCGTAGTGCTCCTCGCCGACCTCGCGCGTCGCCTTGACGAACCGGGCGGCGAGCAGCTTCAGGCCGCGGCGCTCGAAGCGCGCGAGGATCTCGCCGGCGAGCCTCCGCTCGACTGCGTCCGGCTTCGCGAGGATCAGGGTGCGCTCGATCGCCATGCGCCGCGATGCTAGCCGAGGAGCATCCTCAACCGCTCCGGAACGATGTCCGCGTGCTCGGCGTCGTGCGGCGGCGGCAGGTTCGGCACGATCAGCCGCCATTTGAGCGCACCGCAGATTTCGCCGACGCGCCGCGCGAGCGGGACCGCGGCGACGAGCTCGCGGCGCGGAGCGAGGGCGGTGAACCGCTCGAGATATGCGTCGAGAACGCGGCCGACGTCCCCCATGCCGTCGCGGCCCGAGCGCAGCGTGATCGAGAGCGTGAAGAACGGGTGCGAGACGCACGCGTCTCCCCAGTCCAGCAGCAGGTACCGCCCGTCGCGGACGAAGACGTTGCCGTCGTGGAGATCGCCGTGCTCGATCGTCTCCGGCAGGCCGAGCGCGGCAAGCTCCTCGCACCAGCCTGCGACCGGAAGGTCGAGCAGACCCCGACGCTCATCGGGGGAGAGATCGGCGCATCCCTCGACCAGCTGCTCGAGCTGCGACGGCAGCGTCTCGAGCCTCCGGTCGGGGACGCCGACGCGGACGAGCTCGCGGGCGCCGGAGGCGAGATCCAGCTGGAATTGCCCGTAGAGCGCGAGCACATCGGCCCACGCCCGCGAGTCGGGCCCTCGCTCGCGCAGCGACTCACCCGCGTCTGCCTCGAGCATCCACCCGCGCTCCTCGTCGAGTGCGAGCAGCTCGACGACCGCGTCCGGCCGTCGTGCCGCGAGGATCCGAAGCGCACGGCCCTCGTGCGCGAGCGCCGCCATGTTCGCCTTGAACCAGACGTCCCCCGCCGGGGTCGGCACCCTCAGCACCGTCGCCCACGGGCGCACGTGCGGCTGCTCGATCCGGCCCGCGACGTCGACCTGCTCACCGATCCAGGCGTGCGCCTCGGCGAGCCACGACGGCTCTTCCCAGAGGAGCGTCAGCGGCGGTCGTGGGAGCGGCGCTTCGACGCTTCGGCTCTGAGCTGCACGGTCTCCTCGTCGGACGCGATCGGCGTCTCGCAGTACGGGCACACCTGCCAGAGCGCCTCGAGCGGCTGGTTGCAACTCACGCAGGCCTGCCGGAGCTTCGTCGTGCAGACCGGGCAGACGAGGAACGACGGCTCGACCTCGGCGCGGCAGACGGGGCAGTGCAGGTCGCGCCCGCCGAGCCGCTTCTCCATCGCCTTGATCTCGAGCTCGCGCTCGCGGACGTCCTCGAGGTACTCGGGCGGCCGGAAGAGCATGTAGATGAACGTCCCGAGGAACGGCGGGATCGCGCCGAGCACGGTCGCGAGCGCGACGAGCACGGGGTCCTCGATCCGCCGCTTCGCGTCCTTGTAGACCCACCAGATCGTCGCGATCCAGAAGACGATCACGAAGAAGAAGGTGAGGTTCCGGATCACGTACCACGTCCCGGAGCGGAAGAAGTCGTGGACGCCGCCGAAGCCGCTGAGGATCAGGGTCACAGGATGATCTTTCCTAGCGCGTAGCCCGCCGCAAACGCGAGCCCGACGAAAGCGAGCAGTAGGAAGGCCGCGAACAGGAGGACGCTGAGGCGCTCACGCAATCCCCGCATCGTAGAGGTCGGCGAGGAGATAGAGCGAGCCGGTGACGAGGACGCGCCCGCCGTCGCCGGCGAGCTCTCGGCTTCGACGGACAGCAAGTGCAGGATCAGCGATTGCCTCGACATGCTCGAAGTACGGTTCGGCGCGCGTGGCGAGTTCCATTTCCGGGATCGCTCGCGGATTCGAGGAGCGGGTGGCGACGAGCGTCCGCCCGGCCCGCACCAGGCGCTCGAGGATCGCGTCGACGTTCTTGTCGGCGAGAATCGAGACGCAGAGCACGTAGTCGCTCTCCGGCAGCCTGGCGAGCAGCCAGTCGGCCGCCTCGGGCGTGTGCGCGCCGTCCCAGATCTCGCTGCCGCGCCGCTCGAGCCGGCCCGGCAGCGAGACGGAGACCTCGCGGGCGATCGGGCGGCCGAGGAACGCCTCCGCGGCCTCGCGCGCGCCGCCGTCGAGCACCCGGCGGCCGGGGACGAGCGCCTCCCACTCCGGCTCGCCGAGCACGACCGTCGCGTTCGGCCCTGCGAC
>DAISLG010000128.1:4072-6513 GCA_036820565.1 Gaiellaceae bacterium
CCCGCCTCGACCACGGCGACGTCGACGCCCTGCTCGGCGAACTCCGCGAACGCCGCCGCGGTCAGCACCTCGAACTGGGTCGCTCCCTCCGCGTGCGGCCGGACCCGCTCGACGGCACGCTCGAAGTCGGCCTCGGCGCCGTCGACCCGGATCCGCTCGCTCCAGCCCGAGACGTGTGGCGAGAGGTAGGCGCCGACCCAGAGCCCCTCCGCACGCAGCAGCTCCTCGATCGTCCGCGTCGCCGTCCCCTTGCCGGTGGTGCCGACGACGTGAAGGGACGGGTAGCGCCGCTGCGGCTCGCCCAGGTCGGCAAGGAGCTTCCGCATCCGCTCCAGCCCGAACTCCTCGGGCCACGGCGAGAGGCCGGCGACCCAGTCAGTCGCCGATTGCATCGAGCTCGCGCCGGTACCGGGCGAGCTTCTCGCGCTCGGCCTCGACCACCTCGGGCTTCGCGTTCTGCACGAAGCGCTCGTTCGCGAGCATCGTCTCGGCGCGTGCGATCTCGCCCCGGAGCCGCTCGATCTCGGCGCTCGCATCGCCGTTCGACCTCACGCGCTCCGGCTTGACGACCGCGTCGAAGATCCGCTTCTCCTCGCCCTCGAGCTTCGGCACGACGCCGCTCCGCCGGAAGATCGTCGCCGCCTCCTGCACTGCGTCGAGCGCGCCCGCGTCCGCGTCGCCGCCCGCCTCGGGCCACGGCGCGACGATCAGCCGCGTCTTGCGGTCGGGCAGGGACGACCAGATCTCCTCGGTCACGTGCGGCATCGCCGGGTGGAGCAGCTTCAGCAGCCGCTCGAGCGCGGCGAGCGCCGTCGCGCGGGCGTCCTCGTCGCCGTCGTAGAGCCGCTGCTTGACCGCCTCTGCGTACCAGTCGCAGAAGTCGTCGAACGTCAGCCGGTAGAGCTCGCCGACGAGGTGCGAGAAGTCGAACTCGGCCAGGTACGCCTCGTACGAGCGCTGCGTCGCCGAGAGTCGCGCCAGGATCCAGCGCTCCTCGATCGTCGCCGGCCGCTCCTCGGGGCTCGCGCCCTCGCTCGCCTGGAGGATCAGGCGCGCCACGTTCCAGAGCTTGTTCGCGAGCCTGCGCCCCTCCTCGATCGCGCCCTCGGCGAAGCGGACGTCCTGCGAGGACGCCATCTTCATCAGGCCGTAGCGGGTCGCGTCGGCGCCGTGCGCCTCGATCTGCGCGATCGGGTTGATCCCTGTGCCGAGGCTCTTCGACATCCGCCCGCCCGTCGGTGCGTTCACGGTCGAGTGGATCACGACGTCCCTGAACGGCAGGTCGCCCATCAGCTCGAGCCCGGTGAAGATCATCCGGTTCTCCCAGAGGCGGATGATGTCCCGCGCGGTCGTGTTCATGTCGCCCGGGTAGAAGGCGCGCAGATCGTCGGTGTCGTCGGGCCAGCCGAGCGTCGCGAACGGCCAGAGCGCCGACGAGAACCAGGTGTCGAGCACGTCGGTCGAGCGCTCGAGTTCGCGGGAGCCACACTCGCCGCAGACTTCCGGCTCGGTCTCCTCCACGGTCACGTGGCCGTCCGGGCACTCCCAGAGCGGCAGCTGGTGCCCCCACCAGATCTGGCGCGAGATGTTCCAATCGGGTGCGTTCTCGAGCGAGTCGATCGCGAAGCGGTGCTGCGACTCCGGGTGGAAGCGCACGCGACCGGAGCGGAGCGCCTCGAGCGCCGGCTGCTTCAGCTCCTCCATCCTGCACCACCACTGGAGCGAGATCAGCGGCTCGATCCGCGTCTTGCAGCGGTCGCAGAGCCCGACCGTGTGCCGGTAGCTCTCGCGCCGCTCGAGCTGGTCGTGCTCCTTCAGCCACGCGAGGACGCGCTCGTCGGCCTCGGCCTGGGTCAGGCCCTCGAGCTCGCCCGCGTTCTCGTTCATCGTCCCGTCGAGGCCGATCACCGTCAGCTCCTCGAGGCCGTGGTCCGAGCCGATCTCATAGTCGAGCGGGTCGTGCCCCGGCGTCACCTTGAGCGCGCCGGTGCCGAAGTCGCGCTCGACGCGCTCGTCCGCGATCACGGGCACGCGGCGCTCGACGAACGGAACGATCACCTCGCGCCCGACGAGGTCCGCGTAGCGGTCGTCCTCCGGGTGCACGGCGACGGCGACGTCGCCGAGGATCGTCGCCGGCCGGACCGTCGCGATCGTGACGAACCCGTCGCCGTCCGCGAGCGGATAGCGGACGTAGGTCAGCGCGTCGTCCACCTCCTCGTGCGCGACCTCGAGGTCGGAGAGCGAGGTGCGGTGGTACGTGCACCAGTTGACGATCCGGTTCGCCCGGTAGATGTAGCCCTTCCGCCAGAGATGGACGAAGAACCGCATCACCGCACGGACGTACGCCTCGTCCATCGTGAAGCGCTCGCGCCGGTAGTCGAGCGACGCGCCGATCCGCCTGAACTGCACCATGATCTTGCCGCCGTACTCGTGCAGCCACT
>DAISLG010000129.1:0-6489 GCA_036820565.1 Gaiellaceae bacterium
TGCGAGGCGTAGTCGTAGTCGGCCAGGTAGTAGACGAGGAAGTCGAAGCCGTCGCGGGTGACGAGCCAGCGGCCGACCGACGCGGCGTAGGTGTCGATCGAGCCGCCGGCGCGATTGCGGACGGCAATCGGCGCACCCGTCTTCGCGGACTGGAACAGCGTGTAGAAGAAGAACTGCTTCGGGCCGTACGCGGCCGGGACGCCGGGGATGATCGGCAGGTGCTTCGTCCGCCCGCGGTAGCAGGTGATGTTGATCGCGGCGGCGGTGAGACCGGCGTCCTCGAGCGCCTCGTAGACCGTCACGGCGCCCGCCCCGAGGTGCTGCCGGTTCAGGTTGAAGATCGTGTCCCGCAGCGACTGGGTGATCCCGGCGACGCGGACAGCACCGAACGACGAGCCGTACTCGACCAGTCGGCGCTCGCCGCGGTGCCACCAGACGAGGTGCGGGATCTCGTGCACGTCTCCGTGGGCGCCGGTCGCGATCGACGAGACGCAGACGG
Organism: Gaiellaceae bacterium; assembly: GCA_036820565.1. Taxonomy (GTDB): domain Bacteria; phylum Actinomycetota; class Thermoleophilia; order Gaiellales; family Gaiellaceae; genus DAISLG01. The sequence goes on from DAISLG010000129.1 coordinate 500, forward strand.
GCGTCAGCGAGGGGAACGTCGAGACGGCGCGGCGGTACTGCCCGTGGTCGGCCAGGAAGCGGAGCGCCGGGGTGTCGGCCGCCTCGAAGACCGGCGGCGTCAGGCCGTCGATCACGATCAGGACGACCTTCTTACCTGGCAAGGGAGCGCAGCCCCGCGTAGCGCTCGCCGGCGCGGCCGCGCATGCGCAGGGCGAGGGCCGGGAGCGCGACGACCTCGAGGTAGCCGACGACCGGGACGAGGGCGAGTGCGGCCAGGGCGAGCGCGCCGAGACCGACGAGGAGCGCCGTGCCGAGCCGGGTGCCGCCGCGCCGGAGCGCGCCCGAGACGACCGGGGCGCACGCCGCTCCGGCGAGCCCGCCGACGGCGCCGGCGACCGCCTCGTCCCAGTTGTCGACGAGGGAGCCGGTCACGATTCCCGCGGCGACACCGAGCGCGAGGATCGCCGGGAGCGCCCGCCGCGGCCCTGCGAGCACGCCGGACGCGAGGACTCCGGCGGCCACTCCGATCCCGGCGCAGAGCCCGATCGCGTACCAGTCGCCCATCGCGGCCATCCTAGCGACCGCGCGGGTTTACCCGGAGCCCGGGCCGGGGATAGAGCGTTGTCTCGGGAGACTTTCCAGGAGGAACCTTTTGAACGGCGAAGCCCTGCCCCTGCTCGTCTTTTTCAGCTCGAAGCGGTCCGGCCCCGCCCGGCGGATGGAGAGCTCGCTCGCACACATCGCCCGCAAGGAGCGGACGCGGCTGCGGGTCACGATCGTCGACGTCGAGGCGCAGCCTCAGCTCGCGGAGAAGTTCTCGATCACGGACGTTCCGACGCTCGTGCTCGTCAAGGGGAAGCGCGTCGTCGCGCGGTTGGAGGGCCGCTCGAGCGCTCCGCGGATCGAGGGGATGGTCGCGTCGCACCTGCCGACCGCGGCCGAGGCGCTCGCGAGCTAGGAGGGCCAACCCCTCCTAGGAGGGCTCGAGCCGGCGGATCACGTCGAGCGTGAACGCGGCGGCGCGCGCGCCGTCGACGACGCGGTGGTCGAAGGTGACGGAGACGTTGCCGACATCGCGGACGACGATCTCCCCATCGCGAACGACGGGACGCGGCGCGATCCGGTGGATGCCGAGGATGCCGACCTCGGGATGGTTGATCAGCGGCGTGACGAGCAGGCCGCCGAGTTTCCCCGCGCTCGTCACGGTGAACGTCCCTCCGCGCAAGTCGGCCGGCTCGAGCTTGCCCGCGCGCGCCGCCTCAGCGAGCCGCTGGGTCTCGGCCGCGAGCTCGTCCAGGGAGGCCGTGTCGCAGCCTCGGACGACCGGGACGACGAGCCCCTGGTCGGTCTGGACCGCGACGCCCAGGTCGTAGCGGTCGAGGTAGACGATCGCATCGCCCTCGAGGCGGGCGTTCAGCTCCGGGAACTCCTTGAGCGACTCGGCCGTCGCCTTCAGCACGAGCGGCACGATCCGCGCGCGGTCGATCCCGGTGAAGTCGCACTCCTCGACGAAGGTCACCGCCGGGATCTCTCGGTGCGAGCGGGTCAGATGGTCGACGATCAGCCGCCGGACGCCGCGAACCGGCTCGCGCCTGCCCTCGGCCGGGCCGGCGAGGTCGGTCTCGGTGATCCGCCCGCCCGGCCCGCTCCCGGCGATCGTCGCGAGGTCGATCCCGCGCTCGGCCGCGAGCTTGCGCACGAGCGGCGTCGCAGCCACCCGCGCCGCGGGGCCTGGTTCGGGCTCGGCCGGGGCTGCCTCGTCGTCGCCGATCACGACGAGGACGGTGCCGACGGCGACGACCTTGCCCTCCGCGACGAGGATCCGCGCAACCTTCCCGGCGGCGGGCGACGGGATCTCGACGGTGGTCTTGTCCGTCTGGATCTCGACGAGCGGGTCGTCCTCGGCGATCTCCTGTCCCTCGGAGACGAGCCAGCGCGCAATCTCTCCCTCGGTCAGCCCCTCGCCGAGGTCCGGCAGCTTGAACTCGTACGCCACGGCGGCGCAGCCTACCTATCTAGGCAAGCAGCCTCTGGGCCGCCTCGACGACCCGCTGGACGGACGGCATGTACTCGTCCTCGATCGTCCAGTACGGATAGGGCACGTCGTAGCCGGTCACGCGCAGGATCGGGCCCTGGAGGTCGAAGATCGCCTTCTCGGCGAGGATCGCGGCGATCTCGGCGGCGAACCCGCACGTGCGCGGCGCCTCCTGCACGATCACGACGCGCCCCGTCTTGCCGGCCGAGGCGAGCAGCGCGTCCTCGTCGAGCGGGCGGAGCGAGCGGATGTCGAGCACCTCGACGGACGCGTCGAGCTCGTCCGCGGCCCGCTCGCAGACCGGCACCATCGCGCCGTAGGCGATGAGCGTGACGTCGCTGCCCTCGCGTGCGAGTCGGGCCTTGCCGAGCGGCACGACGTGGTCGCCCTCGGGGACCTCGCCGCGCGCCGTGCGGTAGACGAGCTTCGGCTCGAAGATCACGACCGGGTCGGGATCGCGGATCGCCGCGGCGAGCAGGCCCTTGGCGTCGGCGGGCGTCGACGGGATCGCGACCTTGATCCCCGGCGTGTGCACGTAGTACGTCTCGGGGGAGTCGTCGTGCAACTCGGGCGCGCGGACGCCGCCGCCGTACGGCATCCGGATCGTGATCGGGAACTCCATTCCGCCGCGGGTGCGCCAGTGGTAGCGCCCGACGTGGGTGATCAGCTGGTCGAGGCAGGGGTACGAGAAGGCGTCGTACTGCATCTCGCAGACGGGCCGCCAACCGGCCATGCAGAGCCCGACGGCGGTGCCGAGGATGCCCGCCTCGGCGAGCGGCGTGTCGACGCAGCGGTCAGGGCCGAAGCGGTCGAGCAGCCCCGCGGTCGCGCGGAAGACGCCGCCTGCGCGGCCGACGTCCTCGCCCATCACCATCACCGTGTCGTCCCGCCCGAGCTCGGTGTGGAGCGCGTCGTTGACCGCCTCGACGAGGGTCAGCTCAGCCATCGCGCAGGCTCCCGGGCGGGTCGACGTAGGCGTGGCGGAAGACGAGCTCCGGATCGGGCGGCGCGGCTGCCTCCGCGGCTCCGATCCCTGCGCGCATGACGTCCTCCGCCTCCTGCTTGAACGTCGCGGCGCAGTCGTCGTCGAGGACCCCGAGCCGGCGCAGGTACGCCTCATAGCGCCCGACGCACTCGCGGCTGCGCTCCTCCTCGACGCGGGCCAGGTCGATGTACGCGGTCGGGTCGTCGGCCGTCGCGTGCGGCGCCGCGCGGTAGCTGACGGCCTCGATGAAGGTCGGCCCCTCGCCCGCCCGCGCGCGCGCGACCGCCTCGCGCGTCGCCTCGAACACGGCGAGCACGTCGCCGCCGTCGACGCGAACGCCGGGCATCCCGTACCCGACGGCCTTGTCGGCCAGCGTCGGCGCCTTCGTCTGGGCGGAGACCGGCGTCGAGATCGCCCAGCCGTTGTTGTTGCAGAAGAGGATCAGCGGCGCGCGCATCACGGCGGCGAAGTTCGCGCCCTCGTGGAACGCGCCCTCGGAGGTCGCACCGTCGCCGAAGTAGGCGATCGCGCACGCGCTCTCGCCCTTCAGCCGCTTGCCCCAGGCGAGCCCGGCGGCGTGCGGGACGTGCGTCCCGATCGGCACGCAGATCGACGCGACGTTGTAGTCCGCCGGGTTCCACCAGCCGTCGGGGTGGCCGCGCCACCACTGGAGGATCGTCTCCGCCGGCAGGCCGCGCAGCAGCCCGATCGCCGACTCGCGGTAGCTCGGGAAGATCCAGTCCTCGTCGGCGAGCGCGTACGTCCCACCGACCTGCATCGCCTCGTGATTCCAGAAGATCGCGTACGTCCCGATCCGGCCCTGGCGGTGGTAGACGACCGAGCGCTCGTCGTAGGTCCGCATCAGCACGAGTCGGCGGTAGAGCTCGAGCAGATCGGATTCCGCGAGTCCCTCGACCTCGCCGTCGACATCGATCACGCGGCGAAGGTCGCGCTCCACGGGAAGCACGTCGGTCACGGGCGCGAATCTACCTAGACGAGCACGCGAACGGCGTCGCGTTCGACCTCGAAGACGGCGTGCTCGACGTCGCCGAGGTCCTCGCCGTCCGCCTGAAGCGCCGTCGGCGCGTCGCACCGCACCTCGAGCCGGTCGAGGTCGTGGCCGGCGAGGACGCCGCGCGCTCCCGGCAGCCGTCCCGAGAAGGCCCGCAGGCCGAGCCGCGGCACCGACCGCGCGCGGATCGCGACGGGCGCCACGAAGTCGAGCCCCGACTCGAACCGCGCGCGCGGCACGAAGCGCAGGGGCAGCGGCCCGAGGTACGTGTAGGGCGACCCGTTGGCGACGAAGACGAACGAGGCGCGGCCGAAGCCGACGATCTCCAGCGCGGGCTCGAAGCGGAAGCGCCGCTCGAGCAAGAGGCGGACGACCATCAGCGCGAAGACCGCGTTCCCCGCCCGGCCTCCGTCCTTCGAGCGCCCGAGCGCGTCGATCCGCCGAACGGCGTCCGCGTCGAGGCCGAGGCCGGCGCTGAAAGAGAACCGGCGCCCGTTGACCCGGCCGACGGAGATCGACCTCGGCTCCGCGCGGAGCAGCCGGCGCGCCGCTCCCACCGGGCTCCGCGGGAGGCCGAGCGCGCGCGGGAGGACGCTTGCCCCGCCGCCGGGGAGGAACCCCACCGGGATCCGCCGGTCGATCCCGTTCAGCACCTCGTTGAACGTCCCGTCGCCGCCGAAGACGTACACCGCCTCGACGGCGCCCGCGTCCCGCGCGAGCTCGGTCGCGTGGCCGGGCCCGCGCGTGGCGGCGAGCGTGACCGGCTCGAGCTCGCGCCGGACGGCGGCGATGCGCGCGTCCGTGACCCCGGTTGCGAACGGGTTGACGATCAGGAGGCGCGACACCCGCCAAGCATGAACGACGCGGGGCCCTGCGGTGCGACGACGACGAGCGTGAAGCGGACGCGCTTCAACCCGGTTACGGCGTCGCGTACCCCCTCATCCCGTCAACGAGCAGCGCGTAGAACGCGTCCGCGACCGGGTCGGTGTCGCGGCCGGGGCGAAGCCACGTGTACGCCCAGTTCGCCGCCGAGAGGAAGATCAGCGCGGCCGCCGCGACGTCGAGGTCGGAGCGCAGGTCGCCGCCGTCGCGCCCCTCGCGGAAGAGCTCGCGGATCCGTTCCTCGTAGCGGCGGCGCTCCGCGACGATCTCCTCGCGGCGGGCGCCCTCGAGGTATTGCCACTCCTTCACGAACACCGTCGCGACGTCGAGCTGCTCGGCGACGACCCGCAGGTGCGCGCGGAGCGCGGCGTGGATGCGCGCCGCGACCGGCAGCTCTTCGGGGATCGCGTCGAGCGCCGCGTGGAACGCCGCTGCGCCGTCCCGCATCGTCTCGTAGAGCAGGTCTTCCTTCGCCCCGATGTACTCGTAGAGCGAGGGCGCCTGGACGCCCATCGCCTCGGCGATGTCGCCGACCGAGGTGCCGTGGTAGCCCTTCTCGGCGAAGAGCCGCGCGGCCTGGCGGGTCAGCTCGCTACGACGCGACATGCTAGATTCGCACCCTAACGATCATTAGGGGAGCCGTGGAAGACTTTCTGGAGTACGTGCAGTCCGGCGGCCAGGTCGAGTCGGGCGATCCGATGCCCGACGAGTACCGGCGCCTGCTCGTCAAGTTCATCGAGATGCACGGCAACTCGGAGCTGATGGGCGTCCTCCCGGAGCGCGAATGGATCCTCCGCGCACCGACGCTCCAGCGGAAGCTCGCGCTGACCGCGAAGGTGCAGGACGAGGTCGGCCACGCCCAGCTGATCTACCGCGTCGTCGAGGACCTCGGCAAGCCGCGCGAGGCCTGCCTCGACGATCTGATCGACGGCAAGGCGAAGTTCCACAACGTCTTCCACTACCCGACGAAGACCTGGGGCGACGTCGGCGTGATCGCCTGGCTCGTGGACGCCGCGGCGATCATCAGCCAGAAGGCGCTGCTCAAGTGCTCCTACGCGCCGTACGCGCGGATCATGAAGAAGATCTGCTGGGAGG
>DAISLG010000130.1:0-6420 GCA_036820565.1 Gaiellaceae bacterium
CGACCGCTTCCTCGTCACGACGCACGAGAACCCCGACGGCGACGCGCTCGGCTCGCTGCTCGCGACGAAGCTCGGGCTCGAGCAGCTCGGCAAGGACGTGACGATCTTCCTCACCGGGCCGGCCCCGCTCCCGCAGGAGTACTCGTTCATGGATCTCGGCAGCCTGCTGCGCGAGCCGCCGCCCGACGCGGATGAGCGCGTGCTCGTCGCCGTCGACTGCGCGAGCCAAAGTCGGCTCGGCGCCGAGACGGCGCTGATCGAGCGCGCGCCCCTGACGATCGACATCGACCACCATCACGACAACTCGCGCTTCGGCGACCTCAACCTGATCGTTGCGGACGCTTCGTCGACGAGCGAGATCATGCGCGACCTCTTCCGCGAGCTCGGCGTCGAGGTGACGCCGGAGATCGCGGAGCCGCTCTACATCGCCCTCGTCACCGACACCGGCCGGTTCCAGTACTCGAACACGACACCGAAGTCGCTGCGGCTCGCGGCCGAGCTCATCGAAGCGGGCGCGGATGTGCAGCGCGTCTTCCAGGGCGTCTACGAGAGCGTGGAGTTTCCGAAGCTGAAGCTGCTCGCGCGGGCGCTCGAGCGGGCGCAGAGCTTCGACGACGGCCGCCTCGTCGTCTCGTACCTGCTCAAGGCGGACTTCGGCGAGGTCGGCGCCCAGGAGCCGTACTCGGAGGGGATCATCGACTACCTGCGCTCGGTCGAGGGTGCGGAGATGGTCGCGCTGATCCGCCAGCCGCCGCGCCCCGACGGGCCGCGTCACCGGGTCAGCCTCCGCGCGAGCACCGACCGGATCGACGTCTCCGCGATCGCACGGGCCTCCGGCGGAGGCGGGCACCGCCAGGCCGCGGGCTTCTCGAGCGAGCTGCCGCTCGAAGAAGTGATCGAGTTCCTGCAGCGCGAGTTTGCCGCCGCGAGCGCTTGAGCCGGCGGGGATCGTCCTCCTCGACAAACCGGCCGGCCCCTCGTCCCATGCGCTCGTCGCCGACCTGCGCCGGCGCACGGGCGCCCGCACGGGCCACGCGGGGACGCTCGATCCCTTCGCCACAGGGCTGATGATCCTGTTGTCCGGTAGGGCAACTAAGCTGGCGGGATGCTTCAGCGGCCTCGGCAAGCGCTATCTCACGGACGTCGACCTGACCGCCCGGACGACGACCGGCGATCCGGAGGGGAATGTGCTGGACCGGCACGAGGCGCCCGACCCCGCCGAGCTGGAGCGCCGGCTCGAGGGCCTCCGCGGCGAGATCGAGCTGCCGATCCCCGCCGCCTCGGCGGTCAAGATCGGCGGTGAGCGCGCCTACCGCCTTCACCGCAAGGGCATCGCCGTCGAGATGCCGCTGCGGCGCTCGCAGGTCGACGCGCTCGACGTCATCGCGTATAGAGACGGGCTCGCGACGCTCGATCTGCGCGTGAGCTCCGGCACCTACATCCGGGCGATCGCGGAGGCGCTCGGAGGTCATTGCCGGACCTTGCGCCGCACGGAGATCGGGCCGTTCTCGGTCGACGAGGCCGATCCGGAGCGGATCATCCCGGCCGACGAGGCGCTCGCCCGGCTGTGAACGTCGTGCGGTCGCCGGAGGAGCTGGAGCGGAAGCCGCGCGCCGTCGCGCTCGGGATGTTCGACGGCGTCCACCTCGGCCATCGGGCGGTCCTCCAGGCGGCGGTCGACGCCGGGCTCGCGCCGACGGTCGTCACGTTCGACCCGCACCCGCGCGAGGTCCTCGGGCAGCGGGTCGAGCTGATCTCGACGGTCGCCCGCAGGCTCGAGCTGCTCGCGACGCTGGGGGTGGAGGAGACGCTCCTCGTCGAGTTCACGCCGGAGCTGTCCGAGCTGACGGCCGAGGGGTTCGCCGACGAGTTCCTGCGTGCGATCGGCGCGGAGGTGGTCGTCGCGGGGGCGAACTTCCGCTTCGGGCACGGCCGTGGCGGCGATCTCGAGCTGCTCCGGACGCTTGGCTTCGACGCGCGGACGGTGCCGCTCGTTCCCGGTGCCTCGTCGTCGCAGATCCGCCGGCTCGTCCGCGAGGGGTACGTGCAGGACGCCGCGCGCCTGCTCGGGCGCCCGTTCGAGCTGGACGGGCTTGTGGTCACCGGCGACGCGCGGGGCGGCACCCTCGGCTACCCGACCGCGAACCTGCGTGTCGAGGCGCTGCAGCTCGTCCCTGCGCACGGCATCTACGCCGGCAACGCGCTCGGCCACCGGGCGGCTGTCTCGATCGGCGTGAATCCGCACTACGGCGGCTCGGAGCGGCGGATCGAGCCGCACCTGCTGGACTTCGACGGAGATCTCTACGGGCAGCGGCTCGTCGTCGAGCTATGGGCCCGCCTCCGCGAGGAGAGCGCGTTCGAGAGCGAGGCCGAGCTCGTGGCCCAGATCGCGCGCGACGTCGAGGCGACCCGGAGCGCAGTGCGGCCCTAGGTCGTCGCAAGATTCCGTACGAACCGGCGTCTTGTCTGTATGACCGCGCTTCTGTCGACCCGTTCCACGAGCACCCGCGTGCGGTGTCTCGGCTGCGGGGCGCAGTACGCGTGCCCGAGCAGCGCGGACGTGTGGGCCGCCCACGGCTGCCCGGACTGCGGGTACGCCGGCTGGCGTTCCGTCACGCGCGCACCGACTTTCGAGAAGACCGCAAGAACGCGCACTTTGCGGGATCTTCTGGGGCATGGGACGAGAAACCACGGCCGGCCGGGAGCTCTACGCGCTCGAGCGAGTTCGCTGTCTCGAGTGCGGCACCGAGTATTCGAAGCCTGAGCGCGGCGGCACCGCGAACGAGAACCCGGGCTGCCCGCGCTGCGGCTACCTGGGCTGGCTCTCCGCGTCGATCCCGCTCAACCCGGACGAGCGACGCCGCCGCTCCGGCGCGGATCTGCAGCAGCGCCCCGACTCCCGATAGCGCTGACGCCGCCGAAGTAGTGGTGGAGGGACGCCCACCGGTGCACGGTCCGGCCGTCCGCCTCGAGCTCGGCCAGCGCGGCCTCGTCGACTCCCGGCTCCGCATGGACGACGTCGCCGACGGGATGGAAGCGCGCCCGGTCGACGGCCGCCTGCGGCTCGAGCTCCTCGGCGAGGATCCCCGCGGCGACGCCGACGAGCGCGGTGCGGAGCCGCGTGCCGCCCGCCGCGCCGATCGCGAGCGCGAGCCCCTCGCCGTCGAAGGCGAGACTCGGCGCCATCATGCTCTCCATCCGCTCGCCGGGCCTCATGCCGCCGCGCACGAGATCGGCCTCGCCGAGCATGCTGTTCAGGTGCACGTCGAGCCCCGGCAGCCAGTCGCCGGAGCCGAGTCCCAGGCTCGTCGTCAGGACGCAGGCGCTTCCCTCGGCGTCCGTTACGGCGAGGTTCGTCGTATGCGTCTCCGGGCCGCCGCCGCCCTCGAGCGCGTCGAGGAGGACGAGCACGCGCTCCGTCTCACCCTCGTAGCGGCGCAGCCGCGTGAGCGTCCCGTCGACCCGCGCGAGGCCCGCGCGGGTGAGGACGCGCGTTCCAGCGTAGGCCGTCTCGACGGGCCCACGCCACTCGGCCCGGTACGACGCAAGGTCGTCGCCCGTGATCGCGCCGTCACGCTCCGCCATCAGCGCGAGCAGGACGGAGGCGAGCGTTCCCGTATAGGCGCTCGCGGCCCCCTCGGCCGCGATCGCCTCGAGCGCGGTGACGAGCCCGGGCTGGCGCAGCCGCTCGCCCTCGCGGAGGAGCTTGCCCCCGGGTGCGTAGATCGCGGCGCCCTCGCGCATCGTCATCACGGGCGCGAGCATCTCGAGGCAGGCCGCGTGGGCCGCCGGCAGCTCGACACCCTCGCGCGCGAGCCGCAGCGCCGGCTCGAGGAGCCGCTCCCACGGCAGCCGCCCGTGCTCGCGCCAGAGCGCGTCGAGGCCGGCGGGAACGCCCGGGACGCCGCAGGACGGCGCCCCGATCGCGTAGTGGACGAGCTCCTCGCCGAACGGCACCGCGAGCTCGTCCATCGGAGCCCCGTGCCCCGACGGCACGGCCACGAAGCAGTCGAGGTTCCGCACGCGCCCGCTCGGCGCGTCGAGGTAGATCGCGTGCCCGCCGCCGAGGAGGCCGGTCATGACCGTCTCCGCCACGCACGAGGCGAAGCCCGCGGCGACCGCCGCGTCGGCCGCAGAGCCGCCCTCGGCGAGGATCTCCGCGCCCGCCGCCGCCGTCGCGGGGTGGCCCGCCGCTACCGCAGGTCTCAGCACGGGTTGCTACCCTAGACGCAGACCGCAGTCTCGGCCGCACGCGTCCTTCCTTTCGCGGCGCGCGGGGATTGCGGAGACGTCCATACAGGAGGTACGAGTGCTTACAAAGGAAGCGAAGCAGGAGATCGTCGGCAAGTTCGGCAAGGCCGACACCGACACGGGCTCGCCGGAGGTGCAGATCGCATTGCTCACGACGAGGATCAACGAGCTCACCGAGCATCTCAGGACGCACGCGAAGGATCACTACTCGCGGCGCGGCCTGCTCAAGCTCGTCGGGCGCCGCAGGCGCCTGCTCAACTACCTGCAACGGAAGAATCTCGAGGGCTACAGGGCTCTCATCAAGGAGCTGGGCCTCAGGCGCTAGCGCCGCTACACGTTCAGGAGGGTGGAGGTTTGGGCGAGCCTCGGGAGACCGGCGCTGACCCAAACATCCACCCTCCACCTAACAGCAGAGTGGAGGAAAGAGCTATGAGTGTTGCAACCGATCGTCAAGCCACGGTCAGCGTGACCGTGGGCGATCAGGAGATCACGTTCGAGACCGGGAAGCTCGCCAAGCAGGCGGACGGCGCAGTCGTCGTCCGCTCCGGCGACTCGATGGTGCTCGCGACGGCACAGGGCCGGACGGAGGCGCGCGAGGGCGCGGACTTCTTCCCGCTCACGATCGACGTCGAGGAGCGCATGTACGCCGCCGGCAAGATCCCGGGCGGCTTCTTCAAGCGCGAGGGGCGCGCCAGCGAGAAGGCGATCCTGACCGCCCGCATGATCGACCGCCCGATCCGGCCGCTCTGGCCGAAGGGCTTCCAGAACGAGGTCCAGGTGATCTGCACGATCCTGTCCGCCGACCTCGTCACGGCGTACGACATCCTCTGCATCAACGGCGCCTCCGCGGCGCTGATGCTCTCGCCGCTGCCGTTCTTCGGGCCGATCGGCGCGGTCCGCGTCGGGCTCGTCGACGGCCAGTTCGTGCTGAACCCGACGATGCCGGTGACCGAGGACGACTCGGAGCTCGACCTGATCGTCGTCGGCACGAAGCACGGCCTGACGATGGTCGAGGCGGGCGCGATGGAGGTGCCGGAGGAGCAGCTGCTCGAGGCGCTCGAGCTCGCGCACAAGGAGATCATCAAGCTCTGCGAGGTCCAGGAGGAGCTCGCGGGCAAGGTTGGCAAGCCGAAGTGGATCGACGCCTCGCTGAACGAGGAGATCGAGTCGGCGCACGGCCAGGCGATCGCCGCCCGCATCCGGGAGCAGGGTCTCCGTGAGGGCGGCACGATCGTCGAGGAGCTGACCGAGGAGCTGTGCAACCCGCTCTCGATGGAGTCGACCGAGGACGACATCGTCCGCCGCACGCAGGTGCGGGCCAGCCTGAACATGCTGCTCGACGAGCAGCGGCTCGAGGCGGTCAAGGGCCCGGTGCGCGAGCAGTTCGAGTCCGACCTCCGTGCCCTCACCGACGCCGAGCAGGATTCGAAGGAGCTCAAGTCGGCGAAGCGGAAGCTGCTCTTCGACCGGATCATCCAGGCCGTCGAGCTGCCGTTCCCGTCCGCCGAGGCCGAGGGCTCGTCGATCAAGGACGCGATGACGAAGACCTACGTCAAGAAGGCCGCCGAGGCCGTCTACAAGGAGCTCGTCCGCCGCAAGATCGCGGTCGACAAGAACCGGCCCGACGGTCGCGGCCCGGAGGAGATCCGGCCGATCACGACCGAGGTGGGCGTCTCGCCGCGGACGCACGGCTCTGGCCTCTTCACCCGCGGGCAGACGCAGATCATGACGCTGCTGACGCTCGGCACGGCGAAGGAGGGCCAGCGGATCGACGACCTCTCGCTCGAGACGGATCGCCGCTACATGCACCACTACAACTTCCCGCCGTACTCGGTCGGGGAGACGGGCTTCATGCGCGGCCCGAAGCGCCGTGACATCGGCCACGGCGCGCTCGCGCAGAGGGCGCTCCACGCGGTCATCCCGACGGCCGAGGACTTCCCGTACACGATTCGCCTCGTCTCGGAGACGCTCGAGTCGAACGGCTCATCGTCGATGGGCTCGGTCTGCGGCTCGACGCTCGCACTGATGGACGCCGGCGTGCCGATCAAGGCGCCGGTCTCCGGCATCGCGATGGGCCTCGTCAAGGAGGGCGACGACTACGTCATCCTCACCGACATCCAGGGCGCCGAGGATCACCTCGGTGACATGGACTTCAAGGTCGCCGGCACC
>DAISLG010000131.1:0-6362 GCA_036820565.1 Gaiellaceae bacterium
TCCGCGGCAAGGTCGTGCTGGTCGACTTCTGGACGTACTCGTGCATCAACTGCCTACGCACGCTGCCGCACCTCGAGGCGTGGGACGCGGCCTACCGCTCGAAGGGGCTCGTGATCGTCGGCGTCCACACCCCGGAGTTCGCCTTCGAGCACTCCGCGTCGAACGTCCGTGCGGCGATCGAGCGGCTCGGCGTCCGCTACCCGGTGCCGCTCGACAACGAGTACGCGACGTGGAACGCCTACGGCAACCAGTACTGGCCCGCCGAGTACCTGATCGACCGCAACGGCCATGTCCGCCACACCCACTTCGGCGAGGGTGAGTACGGGCAGACGGAGAGCCTGATCCGGCAACTGCTGGCGGTGAAGAAGGCGCCAATGGCGCGGAAGCTCGCCGACCCCACGCCGAAAGGGCTCGTGACGCCGGAGTCCTATCTCGGCTATTCGCGGCTCGAGCGGTACGCCGGCTCGCCGATCGCGCGGGACAAGTCGCATGCCTACAGCTTCCCCGCGGCGCTGGGGCAGAACGAGCTCGCCTACGGCGGTAGGTGGATCGTCACGCCGGAGAAGATCGTCGCCGGGCGCGACTCACGGCTGCGCCTCCACTTCCACGCGAGCAAGGTCTACCTCGTCCTCGGCGGCCACGGCTCGCTCGACGTCCTCGTCGACGGCAAACGCGAGCGGACCGTGAACGTGACCGCGTACAGGCTCTACACGCTCGTGAACGGCCCCTCGACGCGCGACGCGACCCTCGAGCTGCGGTTCTCGCCCGGCGTCGAGGCCTACGCCTTCACCTTCGGCTAGGAAGAGCTACTGCTCGTGGGCGGCGTCGTCGCCGCCGCCGTCCTCCTCGCGCTCCCGCAGGAAGCGCGTCAGCTCGGCCGCGATCGAGTCGCCCGAGGGAAGGTCGGCCTCGTCCTCCATCGAGTCGACGCGCCGCTCGAGCTCCTCGACGTACTGCTGCGTGTCCGAGTCCGCGGAGACCGCCTCGCTCACCTGGGCGGAGTACTCCTCGGAGGCCTCGTCCAGCTCGGCCGTGTCGATCGTGCCGCCGAGCAGCTCGCCGAGCCGCTCGCAGAGCGCCTTCGCGGCGCGCGGGCTCGGCGTCAGCGAGACGTAGTGCGGGACGGCCGCCCAGAGACTGGCCGAGGCGAGGCCGGCGCGCTGGCAGGCGTCGTGGAGGACGCCGACGATCCCGGTCGGGCCCTCGTAGCGCGACGCGGAGAGGCCGAGCTGCTCGACGAGCTCCTTGCTGCTCGCGCTGCCGGTGACGGGGGCGGGCCTCGTGTGCGGCACGTCGGCGAGCAGCGAGCCCAGCGTGACGACGAGCGAGGTCCCGAACTCCGAGGCGAGGCCCGAGACGATGTCCGTGTATGCGCGCCAGCGCAGGTTCGGCTCGATCCCGAGCATCAGCACGACGTCCCGGTCGAGCCCGCCGGGGCGGGCGTGGTAGAAGGCGTTCTCGGGCCACTCGATCCGGCGGATGAAGCCGTCGACGAGCGAGGTGTGCGGCCGCGTCGCCTGGAAGTCGTAGAAGCCCTCGGGGTCGATCTCGGCGAAGCGCTCCGCCTCCCAGCTCTTGGCCAGGTAGCTGCCTGCGAGCGAGGCGCCCTGGCCGCCGTCGTTCCAGCCCCGGAAGGCTGCGACGAAGACGGGCTCGCTCAGCTCCGGACGGCGCTCGATGCGAAGCTCCCCGGTCATTTGTCCAGTGTAGAGACGAACCTCGGCGGCCTCCAGAGCAGGACGACGAGCGCGACGAGCGCTGCCCAGACGGCCGCCGCGACGGTGACGTGGGCGAGGACGAGCCACCACGGGAGCCGCGTCCGGTACTGGACCTCGCCGATCGCCATCTGCGTCAGCAGCAGCGCGAGCACGGCGAGCGCCGCGTGCAGCAGCCGGCCGGCCGCGCGGCGGCGGCGGACGAGGTGGACGAGGACGACGAGGAACGAGAGGCCGAACGCCGCCGTCGCGCGGACGTGCACCCAGATCGCCTCGTCGAAGTGGCCGAGCCGGTGCACCTTCGCGTCGCCGGGGTGCGGGCCAGACGCGGTCACGATCGTCCCCGAGACGACGAGCGCCGCGCACGCGAGCGCGGTGACGACGGCGACCCGTCTCACCCACGGCGGGACGAGCGGGGCCACGTGCCCTCCCTCGAGTGCGAACGCCTCGAGCACGACGACGACGCCGGCGCCAAGAATCGCGAGCGAGAGCAGCAGGTGGGTCAGCACGAGCCAGGGGTTGAGGTCGAAGTAGACGGTGACCGCACCGAGCGGCGCCTGCGCCAGCGTCCCGCCGAAGGTCGCGAGCGCGAGCCCCTTCGCCCAGCGCGGCAGCCTCGCGACGAACACGGCGGCGAAGCCCGACGCGAGCGTGACCACGATCGTGAAGAAGGCGACGACGCGGTTTCCGAACTCGATGTACGAGTGGTAGCCGCGCTCGGGGAACGGGTTCCCCGCCTGGCAGCCGGGCCAGTGGCGGCAACCGAGGCCCGACGAGGTCAGCCGCACGGTCGCGCCGGTCGCGACGATCAGGAGCAGCATCGCAGCCGCGGCGAGCGCGAGCCGGCGGAACGCCCGCGGCGAGACCTGGAACCCGCCCGCCTCCGGCAGCGGTGTCGCCTGGGCCTCCATCGAGGTCACTGTAGCGTTGCGCCGTGGCTCCGACCCCCCTGGAGCAGGCCCCCGCGGAGATCTCGCTGGGCCGCGACGTCTGGCTGAAGCGCGAGGACGTGCACGAGCTCGGCGCGTTCAAGTGGCGCGGCGCGCTGCCGACGCTGGAGGCGTGGCGGAGCGACGTCGTCACCGCCTCGACCGGCAACCACGGCGCCGCGACGGCGTGGGCGGCCGCGAGGCTCGGCCTCTCCGCGACCGTGTTCGTCCCCGAAGAGGCGAGCGAGACGAAGCTCGCCGTGCTGAAGAGCCTCGGCGCCGACGTGCGGCGCGTGGGCCGCGACCTCGACGAGGCGAAGGAGCACGCCGTCGAGTTCGCGCGGGGCCGCGGCCTCCGCTTCTTCGAGGACGGCGCCGAGTCGACGCAATTCGTGGGATACGCGGCGATCGGCGACGAGATCCTCGACGAGCTGGACTCGCCGGCGGCGGTGGTCGTCCCCGTCGGTAACGGCGCGCTGCTCGCCGGGGTCGCGCGCGCGTTCATGCGCCGCTCCCCGCAGACCCACCGTGTCGGCGTCGCGGCGAAGCAGGCGCCCGTGATGGCGGAGAGCTGGCTGGCGCGCAAGCCGGTGCGTGGTGACCGCGCCGACACGATCGCGGATGGGCTCGCGGTCCGCGTCGCGATCCCGCTCGCGGTCGAGGAGCTGAACGAGGCCGCCCAGGAGCTGCTGCTCGTCTCCGAGCGCGAGCTCGCCCGTGCGGTCGCCGCCTACGACTCGGTCGGGATCCGTGCGGAGGCGGCCGCCGCCGCGCCGCTGGCCGCCCTGCGCCAGGTCGCGGTCGAGGGCCCGATCGTGCTGATCGTGACCGGCCGCAACATCGACGACGCGCTGCTCGAACGAGCCCGCACCGACCTCGCGTCCTTTCCGGACTAGCTCCTAGAGCGGCTCGAGGATCGACGGGTAGCCGTCGGCACCGTCGAACGGGGTCGGGCGCGAGCCGAGGAACAAGGGTCTGTCGGCGGCGTTCAGGAGCACCGGCATCAAATCGGGGCCGCGCAGGTGGCCCAGGATGCCCTGGGCCAGATCGATCTCGCCGAAGCGGCGCACGTGGTCGGCCCGGACGCCGAGGCCCGCGAGCACGAGCGGGACGGGGTCGCCCGAGTGGATCACATCCGGCGAGGCCGGGGTCGCGTGGTCACCCGTGATGCAGACGACGGCGCGCGACTCGAGCGCGCGCACCGCCCCGAGCGCCGGGTCGAGCGACTCGATCGCGAGTTGCTTCACGCGTGGGTCCTTCGTGTGCCCGGCGGCGTCCGTCGTCTTCTGGTGGCAGAAGACGAACGTGTCGCCGGCGTCGAGCCGCTCCGCGATCAGGTCGATGCGCCTGCGCAGGTCGCCGGGCGCGTCGTCGGTCTCGGGCGCCTCGATCGTCTCGAGCCCGACCGAGGTCGCGAGCCCACGGAGGAACGCCGACTCGCCGATGAACGTGCCGCGCAGACCGTGCCGCTCCTCGAAGCTCGGCAGCGGCCGCAGCCGTCCCCACCACTTCAGCGTGACCACGTTGAAGCTCTCCCCCTCGAGCCGCTTCATCACCTCGCGGCTCCACGCCTCGGCCGCGCGCGCGGTCCGCTCCGCCTCGGGGGCGAGCGCCTGCGGACGGAGGACCGGGTGGCGGTCGCGGAAGAAGGCGTCCGTATCGGTGACTCGGTCGTCGGCGCCACCGGAGATCCGGAGCACCGCCTCGCCGCGCCAGACGTGCGAGAGCGAGAACGTGAGCCCGTCGACCTCGATCCCGTCGCACGACTCCACCAACCGCTGCGCCTCGTCGGCGTCGCGATCCGGGTCCGGCCGGCCCGTCAGCCACCAGCCGCCGTCGCGCCGCTCGGCCGGGCGCAGCGCCGCGTACGCGAACACGTGCTCGGCCGAGACGTCCTGGCCGCGGCCGTAGGCCTCGAAGACGGCGCGGCCGGGGAACTCGTCGGGCCGATAGCCGAGCATCGACCAGTGCGCGACCTCGCTCGACGGCGCCCGGCCCGGGCCGATCGCGTAGAGGACGCCGCAGGAGCCGCGCGTCGTCAACCGGTCGAGGAACTGCGTCCGCGCCGCCTCGTTGCCGGTGCGGCCGGAGAGCGCCACGTGGGCGCGGTCGCCGAGCCCGTCCAGCAGGATCACCACGATCGGGAGCACGGGGCGACTCTAGACCGAGATCAGGTCGTGCTCGCGGATCACCCGCGCGACACCGGCCGGCACGAGCGCCTCCCAGTCGCCGCCCTCGCGCATCGCCGTCCGCACGTCACTGCCGGAGATCTGCTTCTCCGCGCCCTCGTCCAGGATCACGACGTCGTAGCCGGCCTCGCGCAGCCGTTCGAGCTTCGCGCCGCCCCAGTCGGAGAAGAGCCGCAGGTACTGGGTCGCGCTGCGCGGGACGTAGGCGTCCCAGAGCTCCGGCTCGTTGACCGGGAACGGGATCACGTGCACCGGGATCCCCTCGTCCGCGGCAGCGGCCTCGATCATCAGCAGCCGCTCGACGTACGTGAACGGGTTCGACTCCGGTAGGTGGCGGAGCGGGTCGCTCGACTCCTCCCTGATCCGCGTGGGATCGGGGTTCGTGATCCCGACGAAGACCGCGTCGGAGCGCTCGGCTGCGCCCTTCAGGTACTCGAGATGCCCGAGGTGGAACGGCTGGAACCGCCCGTGGATCATCCCTCGCCTCACTGGCCGCCCTCTCTAGTCGACGACGACGCCCGTCCCCTCCTCCACGCGGCCGACGCGGCGGACGAACAGCTTCTTCGCCTGGAACTCGGCCTCGAGCGCCGGGCCCTGCTCGGCCGGGACCGAGACGAGCAGGCCGCCCGCGGTCTGCGGGTCGTAGCCCATCGCGAGCATCGTCTCGCTGACGCCGTCGGACGAGACGTGCTTCGCCGCGAAGTCGCGGTTGCGCGGGTCGCCCGAGGTGCGGATCCCCTGGCGGGCGATGTCGAGCGCGCCGTCGATCGCCGGGAAGCGCGCCGATTCGAGCCGGATGCGGACGCCGCTCCGGTCGGCCATCTCGTGGCAGTGGCCGAAGAGCCCGAAGCCGGTGACGTCGGTGACCGCGTTCGGCGAGAGCGGCCGCAGCACGTCGGCCACGTCCTTGTTCAGCGTGCGCATCCACGACACGGCGCGGTCGAGCTGCTGCGTGCCGGCGAGGCCCTTCTTGTAGCCAGCCATGATCAGGCCCGTCCCGAGCGGCTTCGTCAGGAAGAGGGCGTCTCCGGGCTTCGCCCCGTTCTTCGGCCAGATCCCGTCCGGGTGGACGGTGCCGATGACGGCGAGGCCGTACTTCGGCTCCTCGTCGCGGATCGTGTGACCGCCGGCGAGGATCCCGCCCGCGGCGCGCACCTGCTCGTCCGCGGCGGCGAAGATCTCGGCGAGCATCTCCAGCGGGAGCTCCTCGGGGAACGCCGCGATCGAGAGCGCGAGGAGCGGCGTGCCGCCCATCGCGAAGACGTCGTTCAGCGCGTTCGTCGCCGCGATCGCGCCGTAGTCGCCGGGCTCGTCGACGATCGGCGGAAAGAAGTCGAGCGTGAAGATGAGCGCCCGGTCGGCGTCGAGCCGATAGACGGCCGCGTCGTCGGCGGGCGCGAGGCCGACGAGTAGGTCCTCGGCCTCCGCCGGCACGAAGCCGGCGAGCAACTGCTCGAGGCGCGCGGCCGAGTATTTGGCCGCACAGCCCCCGCAGGAGGCCAGGTCGGTGAGCTTCACCCTTCCTGCAT
>DAISLG010000132.1:0-6355 GCA_036820565.1 Gaiellaceae bacterium
CCGAGCGCGTGCGCGAGCAGGAGCTCCGCGTCGACACGCGGCGAGTCGACGCCCTTCTCCTCGAGGTACCCGGTCGCCCGGCGGAGGACCTCGCCGAGCGTCACTCCTCGAGCGCGCGCCGCTGCTCCTCGGCCGCGAGCGCCTCGGTGAACTCGTCGAGCTCGCCGCCGCGGATCTTGTCGAGCTGGTGCACGGTCAGCTTGATCCGGTGGTCGGTCACGCGGTTCTCGGCGAAGTTGTAGGTGCGGATCTTCTCGGCGCGCTCGCCGGTGCCGATCTGCGAGCGGCGGGTCTCGGAGAGCTCCGCCTGCTGCCGGGCCCGCTCGAGCTCGTAGAGGCGCGCGCGCAGCACGCGCATGGCCTTCGCCTTGTTCTGGAGCTGCGACTTCTCGTCCTGCATCGCGACGACGACGCCGGTCGGCAGGTGCGTGATCCGCACGGCCGAGTCGGTCGTGTTGACGCTCTGGCCCCCTGGCCCGGTCGAGCGGTACACGTCGATCTTGAGATCGTTCTCCGCGATGTCGACCTCGACCTCCTCGGCCTCGGGCATCACCGCGACGGTCGCGGTCGAGGTGTGGATGCGGCCCTGCGACTCGGTCTCGGGGACGCGCTGGACGCGGTGCGTGCCGCCCTCCCACTTGAAGACGGAGTAGGCGCCGTCGCCCTTGACGCCGAAGACCGCCTCCTTGATCCCGCCGAACTCGTTCGGGCTGCCGGAGAGCTCCTCGATCCGGAAGCCGCGCCGCTCGGCGTAGCGCTGGAGCATCCGCATCACCTCGGCGGCCCAGAGGGCGGCCTCGTCGCCGCCGACGCCCTGGCGCACCTCGACGATCACGTCCTTGTGGTCGGCCGGGTCGTCCTTCACGAGCCCGAGCTTCAACGCCTCCTCGATCCCGGCCAGCTCCGCCTCGTACTCGGAGACCATCTCGGCGAGCTCCGGGTCACCGCGCGCGGCGTCGACGTCGGCACGCGTCTGCCGCCACTGCTGCGCAAGCCGGTACGGCGCCTCGAGCTCCTTCAGGCGCCGGCCGACGTCGGCCGCCTCGTGATGGTCGTTGTAGACGGCAGGGTCCGACATCCGCTCCTGCGCCTCGCGATAGGAGCGCTCGAGATCATCGACCAGATTCTCGAAGGTTGCAGCCATGGAGTAGAGGGTAACGGTGGGCGAGATCCCACCACCGAAAGGAAACGAATGCCGAAGATGAAGACGCCCCGCGAGCTCTTCCTGCACGAGCTCGGTGACATCCTCTACGCGGAACGCGTGATCCTGAAGGCGCTGCCGACCCTCCAGAAGGAATCCGGTGACAAGGAGCTCACGCAGGGCCTCAAGCGCCACGAGCGCGAGACGAAGCAGCAGGTGAGAAACCTCGAACGCGCGTTCAAGACGCTGAAGGAGCCGGTCAAGGCCGAGCACTGCCCAGCCATCGACGGGATCAAGGCCGAGCACGACGACTTCGTCAAGCAGGAGAAGCCGACGCCGGAGATCCTGACCGCTTTCCTGACCGGGGCCGGCTCCCGCACCGAGCACTACGAGATCGCGGCCTACACGGGGCTCGTGACGATGGCGCGCGCGATGGGCGAGCGCGACGTCGCCAAGCTGCTCGGCGCGAACCTGAAGCAGGAGAAGCAGATGCTCCGCGAAGTCGAGGCGATCGCGAAGCGGCTCGCGCAGGAGAGCGCGGCGCCCGCGGCGCCCGCGAAGGCGAAGCCCGCCGCGCGGAAAAAGCCGGCGCGCAAGGCGCCCGCCCGCCGGAAGCCTGCGGCCCGCAAGGCCGCGGCGAAGAAGCGCTAGTGAGCTCGGGGCCGGCCCCGCACGGGGTCGGCCCCCTAGGCTGGAACATCCGTGCGCACCTGCGCGAGCGGGGGTGAGCGAAGCTGCTCGGCGCCGGTACGGCTGACGCGGAACCGACGTGCCAGACTGATACGCATGGCGGCGCGAACCTCAGGTGCGGCCGAGCGCCTTCCGTCGCTGACGAGCCTTCGCTGGTTCGCCGCGTCCGTCGTCTTCCTGCGTCACGGCCGGCTCGTGATGGAGGGGAGCTCCGACGCGGTGCTCGACGCGTACCGCCAGGTCGCGCCGCAGGGAGCGACCGGCGTCTCGTTCTTCTTCATCCTCTCGGGCTTTGTGCTCGCGTGGTCTCGCCGGCCCGGCGACACCGTCCGGGGGTTCTACCGTCGCCGCTTCGCCAGGGTCGGGCCCGCGTATCTCGTCTTGTGCGTGGTCGCCTTCGTCAACCGCTCCGGTTTCCGCGGCGAGGACGACTCGTTGAGCCTCGTCACGAACATTTTCCCGGTGACGTTCCTGCAGTCGTGGGTACCCGACTCGCGGTGGTACTACGGCGGCAGCGGCGTCGCGTGGTCGCTGTCGGACGAGATGTTCTTCTACGCGCTCTTCCCGTTCGCAATCGGCCCACTGCTGCGGCTCGAGCGGCGTGGGCTCGCCGCCGTGCTCGGCGCAGTCGTCGCGGCCGCGATCGCGCTGCCGCTCGTGTTGCACCCGACCGTCGAGAGTCAGGGGCTCGCGTTCTGGGCGATCTACATCGATCCGGTCTACCGCTTGCTCGAGTTCGTCGCGGGGATCTGCCTCTGCGCGCTCCTCCGCGACGGCGTGCGGCTGCGCGTGCGGCCCGGCGCCGCGGCGTTGCTCGCCGTGGCCGCCTACGTCGTCGCCGGGCACGTGCCGCTGTACGCGATGTGGGTCGCGGTGACCGTCGTCCCGTTTTGCATCCTGATCTTCGCCTGCGCGCAGGCCGACGTGACCGGTTACCGAGGCGTCCTGCACCATCCCTGGCTGATCCGTCTCGGCCAGTGGTCGTATGCCTTCTACCTGGTGCATACGCTCGTGCTCCGCGCGACCGCGCACGCCAACGGGATCTGGGCGAGCGACGCGTGGCGGCTGCTCGTCGTCGCGGCGAGCTACGGTGTCACGATCGTCGTGGCGTACGCGCTGTTCCGGTTCGTCGAGCATCCGCTCGAGCGCCGCATCCGACGCGGCGGAACGGCAACGCCGCAGAGCGAGGTGGCGCTGGCGCGCTGAAGTGCGCGCCGCATGGCCCCACGGGGGAGTCCTACCGCTCGCCGCCTGCGCCGCCACGTCGAGTTGCGGGGGTCGAGGTGCTCACACGAAGGGTCTGTTCGATTCTCTGTGTCGGCAGGACCGGACCTAGGTTGGATTTCGTCGTTCGTCCACCTAGGGGTTGAGCCGGGCGTCGAGCGTGATCTCGACGGCAAGGGCCTTCGAGACCGGGCAGTTCTGCTTCGCGTCCTCGGCGATCGCGACGAACTCGTCGCTCGAGAGCCCGGGCACCGTCCCGACGACGGTGAGCTCGGAGCCGGTGATGCCCTGGCCCGGCTGGAAGCCGACCGTCGCGGAGGTCGCGAGCTTCTCGGGCGCGTGGCCCGCGCGCGCGAGCGCGCCGGCGAGCTGCATCGAGTAGCACGAGGCGTGCGCCGCGGCGAGCAGCTCCTCGGGGCTCGTCTTGCCGTTCGGCTCTTCCGTGCGGGCGGGCCAGCTCACGTCGAGCGGACCGAACGCCTCGCTCGTCACATGCTCGATCGTGCCGGCGCCTTCCTTCAGGCTCCCTTGCCAGGTGACCCCGGCGGTGCGCTTCGTCATGCCATCACCTCCACACGTCGTTCCTCGGGACTGAGACGGCCTTCGAGCGCGAGCACCTCGCGGAGCGCGCGGATCGAGACCTCGAGCTGCTCGAGCGTCGGCTCGCGCGTCGTCAGCCGCTGGAGCCAGAGGCCCGGCGCGAGCAGGGTCATCAGCGCCCGGTTGCCGGTGTGCTTGCCGGCGAAGCGGATCAGCTCGTAGGCGATCCCGGCGATCACCGGCAGCAGCAGGATCCGGCTCGCGATCAGCCAGTACCAGGCCGGCCGCCCGAAGAAGGCGAAGACGAAGATCGCGACGACCATCACCCAGAGCAGGAACGCCGTCCCGCAGCGAGGATGGATCAGGCTGAAGCGCTGGACGACCTCGGGCTCGAGCGGCTCGCCCGCCTCGTACGCGTTGATCGCCTTGTGCTCGGCCGCGTGGTACTGGAAGACGCGCCGCAGGTCAGGCAGGAGCGAGATCAACGCGAGATAGACGACGAAGACGGTCACCCGCACGGCGCCCTCGACGAGCACGAACGCCCAGCCCGAGTGGACCGGCACGAGCTTGTCGACGAAGATCGCCGGACCGACCTTGAAGAGGAGCAACGCGAACCCGATCGCGATCGCGAACGCGAAGATGAGCTGGCCCTTCGAGAGCTCGGTCTGGACGTCCTCGCCCTCCTCCTGCGCCGCGTAGTTGGCGGAGATCGCGAGCGCGCGAAAGCCGATCGCGAGCGATTCGCCGAGCGCCACGACCCCGCGCACGACCGGCAGCCGCAGGAGGCGATGCTTGGCCATCTTCGACTCGAGCGAGCGGGTCACCTGGGCGATCTCGCCGTCGGGCTTGCGGACGGCGACCGCCCAGTTCGACGGGCCGCGCATCATCACGCCCTCGAGGACGGCCTGACCGCCGATCGGAGAGGCCACTAGGTCTTCGTCGCGCCTGCGCGCTCGAGGCGGCGCTGGAAGCGCTCGACGCGGCCGCCGGAGTCCATCAGCTTCTGCTTGCCCGTGTAGAACGGGTGGCAGTTCGAGCAGACCTCGACGTGCAGCTCGGACTTCGTCGAGCGGGTTTCGAACTCGTTGCCGCACGAGCAGCGAACGTGCGCGAGGACGTACTCGGGATGGATCTCGGCCTTCATCGTTCGGCCAGGATAGCAGAGGCCGTTGAGGCTGCGACGTTGCCTCCGGAGACGACACAGACCGGCTTCTCGGCGTCGATCCGGCCGCTCCTCCAGGCCGCGACCGCGACCGCCGCGGCCGGCTCGACGGCGAGCTTCGTGCGAGCGTAGAGGAAGCGGAAGGCGTCCTCGATCTCGTCCTCGGTGACGAGCAGCCGCTCGAGGTCGCGGCAGAGCTCGATCGGCAGGCGGCCCGCGATCGGCGTGTTCAGGCCGTCCGCGATCGAGCGCGCATCGACGGCCGTCTGCGCACCCGCCTCGATCCCCGCGTGCAGCGCCTGTGAGAGCTCGGGCTCGACCGCGATCACGCGCGTCCGGTGCCCGATCGCCGCGGCGATCCCGGTGACGAGACCGCCGCCGCCGACCGCGACGATCACCGCGTCCGCGTCCGGCGCGTCCTCCTCGATCTCCAGGCCGACGGTCCCGGCGCCGGCGAGCACGACCGGATCCTCGTGCGGGTGGACGAGCACACGCTCGCCGCCGGCCAGCAGCTCGGCGAGCCGCTCGAACGCCTGGCTGCCCGACGTCGCCTCGAGGTCGACAGTCGCGCCGTAGCCGCGCGTCGCCTCGATCTTCTGCTCGGAGGCGCCACGCCACATCACGACGAGCGCGTCGACGCCCTCCTCCGCGGCCGCGTACGCGACCGCCTGCGCATGGTTCCCGGCGGAGATCGTGATCACGCCCCGGGCCTTCTCCTCCGGGGTCAGCGAGCTGAGCTTCGCGAGCGCCCCGCGCGACTTGAACGAGCCCGTCTTCTGGAAGAGCTCGCACTTGAGCCGCGCGCCGAGCGCCGTCGAGCGGATGGTCGGCGTGCGCTCGAGGCGGTCGCCGATCGTCTCGCGCGCGCGGAGGACGTCGTCGCGGGAGATCACGGGGCGATCGTAGCCCGCCTTGACAGGGGCGCCCCGATGGTGGGATGAATTGACGAGCCAAGAGCAGAGGAGGATCGATGTCCAGGCGAAAGGCGTTTCTGATCCTGTGCGCAGCGGCACTCGCCGCGGCAGCGACCCAGGCCGGAAGCTTCGCGGGTTCCACCGGTTCGGTCGTCGTCCCGCTCAAGATGGCCCACAACTCGGGACAGTCGGGGACGGCAACCCTCGTCGAGAAGGGCAAGACCACGGTCGTCACGATCGTGCTCCACCCCGCACGCAGCCGTTTCCCGGGGAATTGGGAGTTCGCCCACATCCACAGGGTCAGCTGCGCTCGCTACGCGAAGATTCAGAGCGTCAACGCCCAGTTCGCGACCGTCACCTACGGGCTCAGCAACCTGTCCGGCGGACGCTCGCAGACCGTCGCCTCGATCAAGCTGGCGACCTTGAGGACCGGCACCTACTCGATCAACGCGCACCAGAAGGACTCGCCGTACCTGAACGTCGCCTGCGGCGACATCCCGAAGGGCTAGGTCAGCGTGTACTCCGGGCCCGATCCGCCCTCGGGCGGGGTCAGGCGGCCGCCCTTGGCGGTGATCGCGCCGCACTGGACGCAGTTCGACGGGGCGACCTCGACCGTGACCGTGCCGTTTCCCGCGTCCTCGCCGACCTCGTAGACCTGCGCCGGGCACATGCGCGCCCACATCT
>DAISLG010000133.1:0-6341 GCA_036820565.1 Gaiellaceae bacterium
CCTTCCTCCTCGCTGTCACGATCGCGGTGCTGCTGATCCGCTCCGGGCTCGACCACCCGAGCCCGCGGCCCGCGGTCTTGCCCCCGGCGGAGACGACCACCGCCGAGACGACGACGACGGCGGCGAGCAAGCCGAAGCCGAAACCGGCGGCCGGCCGGCGCTTCTACACGATCCAGAGCGGCGACACCTTCCAGACGGTCGCTGACAGGTACGGCACGACCGTTCCCGAGCTCGAGCGCTTGAATCCAGGGGTGAAGTCGACGTCGCTCTTCATCGGCGAGAAGATCCGGGTCTCGTGAAGACGTGCATCGCGGCCGTCGCCGCCGCGCTCGTCCTCGCCCTGCCCGCGCTCGGCGCGGGGCCGAGCATCTCGGCGCGCGCCTACCTCGTCGAGAACGGCGCGAACGGCGACGTCCTCGCCTCGCGGGCCCCGCGCGCACGCGTCGCGATCGCGAGCATCACGAAGCTGATGACGGTGCTCGTCGCGCTCGAGCACTACAAGCTCTCGGACGTCGTCACCGTGGACGCGCCGTCGACCGCGGTCGGCGAGTCGACGATCGACCTGCGGCCCGGCGAGCGGATCACCGTGCGCGACCTGCTCAAGGCGGCGCTGATCCAGAGCGCGAACGACGCCGCGGACGCGCTCGCGGCGCACATGGGCACCGGCCACTTCGTCGCGCTGATGAACGAGAAGGCGCGCGAGCTCGGGCTGACCGACACGCACTTCGTCCGCCCGGACGGGCTCGACGCGCCGGGGCACGTCTCGAGCGCGCGCGACGTGACGCTGCTCGCGCGCGCGGCGATGCGCATCCGCTTCGTGCGCGACACGGTGCGCGAGCGCGCGGACACGATCTCGGGCGGCCGCACGATCCACACCTGGAACGACCTCCTCTCGACCTTCCCGCACGTGCTCGGCGTGAAGACGGGGCACACGAACGCCGCCGGCTGGTCGCAGGTCGCCGCGGTCCGGGGCACGGGCGTGACGATCTACGCCACCCTCCTCGGCGGGCCGTCGCGCGAGCGGCGCAACGAGGACCTCGCCGCGCTCCTCGCCTGGGGCCTCGCGCGCTACCGCGTCGTCCCCGTGATCGACGGCGCCCGCGTCTATGCCTTGGCGGCGACTCCCTACGGCAAGGGCGCGCTGAGCCTCGTCGCGGCGAAGCCGCTCGTCCACGTCGTGCGCGTCGACCGTCCGCTCGTCGAGCGGGTCGTCGCGGCGACCGCCGTCTCGCTCCCGGTCCGCCGGGGAGAGCGGCTCGGCGAGGTGCGCGTCTACGCCGGCCGGACGCTGATCGGCTCCCGCCCGCTCGTCGCGTCGCGGAGCGTCGCCCGCCCGGATGCGCTCGGCCGCACGACGTGGTACGCAGGGCGTACGCTTCGCCATATGTGGGGATGGGTCACCCCGTGATCGTCACCGTCACCATGAACGCGGCGATCGACCGGACGCTGACCGTGCCGAACTTCCAGCGCGGCCAGCGCCACCGGGCGAGCCAGGGGCTGACGCTCGCCGGCGGCAAGGGGATCAACGTCGCCCGCGCGCTGAAGACGCTCGGCGTCCCCGTCGTCGCGACCGGCCTCGCCGGCGGCCGCACCGGCACGCGCATCGTCGAGGAGCTGACGAGCGAGGCGATCCTGAACGACTTCGTGCGGATCGAGGACGAGTCGCGCACCTCCACCGCGGTCGTCGACCCGACCGGGAACACGTACACGGAGATCAACGAATGGGGCCCGGCCGTGCGGAGCGGCGAGCTCGACATGCTGCGCGACAAGATCCACTACCTCTCCCAGGGCGCCGAGCTCGTCGTCTTCGCCGGCTCGCTGCCGCGCGACGTCGACGAGGCGTTCTACGCGGACGTGATCCGCGACCTGAACCGGCGCCATGTGCTGACGGTGCTCGACTCCGAAGGAGAGCCGCTGCGGCACGGGATCGAGGCGGAGCCCTTCCTCGTCTCCCCGAACCAGCGCGAGGCCGAGGGGATCGTCGGCCAGGAGTTCCACGACGACGAGGACTTCCAGCTCGGCCTCGACCGGATCGCCGAGCGCGGGGCGCGGAACGTGCTGATCACGCAGGAGACGGGCTGCGTCGCGCTCCTGCGCGAGGAGCGCACCGCGCACCGCTTCCGCGCGAACGCCGAGCGGGTCGACCCCGTCTCCGCAGTCGGCGCCGGCGACGTCCTCCTCGCCGCCTACCTCGCGGCGCGCCACGGCGGGCGGCCGGCCGAGGACGCGCTGCGGGAGGCCGTCGCCGCGGGCACCGCGTCGACGCTCGAGGTCGGCGCGGGCCGCTTCGATCCGCGCCAGGCAGGCCGCCTGGCCGCGGGCGTCGAGATCGTCGAGCTCGAGCCCGTCGGGGTCGACGGCTAGCCTCGCGCGGCGCGTTGCCGTCGTCCGGCCTCTTCTCCGAACCGCAGTTCCGGCGCTACTTCGTCGGGCAGTTCACGTCGTATCTCGGCGACGGCCTGCTCCCGGTCGCCGTCTCGTTCGCCGTCCTCGACCTGACCGGGTCTGCGTCCGACCTCGGCCTCGTCCTGGCGGCGCGGATGGTGCCGGTCGTCCTCTTCCTGCTCGTCGGCGGCGTGTGGGCCGACCGGCTCCCACGGCACCTGGTCATGCTCGGCTCGGACATCGGCCGCGGCGTCGTCCAGGCGCTGCTCGCCGTGCTGCTGCTGACCGGGCGGGCGGAGCTCTGGCACCTGCTCGTGCTCCAGGCGCTCTACGGCGTCGCGGAGGCGTTCATGCGCCCGGCGGCGACCGGCCTCCTGCCGACGATCGTCCAGGGGGAGCGGCTCCAGCGGGCCAACGCGCTGATGGCGGCGTCGGTCAACACCGCGTACATCGTCGGCCCTGCGATCGCCGGCGTGCTCGTCGCGGCCGCCGGGGCGGGAACGGCGATCGCGATCGACGCGGGCACGTTCGCCGTGAGCACGGCGTCGCTCGCGCTGCTGCGCGTGCCGGCCGCGGCCGAGCGGGCCGCGCGGCTCCCGTTCCTCGCCGACCTGCGCGAGGGCTGGCGCGAGTTCGTCTCGCGCACCTGGCTGTGGGCCACGGTCGCCGGGTCGTCGCTCTACCTGCTCGCCGTGATCGCTCCGCTGATGGTGCTCGGCCCGGTCGTGGCCGACCGCGAGCTCGGCGGCGCGGGCGCCTGGGGCGCGATTGCGGCCGCGATCGGGCTCGGCACGCTCGCGGGCAGCGTGGCCGCGGGCCGGGTCAGGCCCGCGCGGCCGATCCTCGTCGTCGCCGTGCTGTTGGCCGGCCCGGCCTTCACGGCGGTCGCGCTCGCGCTCGTGCTGCCGGTAGCCGCGATCGCCGTGCTCGGCTTCGTCGCGGGCGCGACCGAGGGATTCATGGAGGTCGTCTGGATCACGGCGCTCCAGGAGCGCATCCCGGTAGCGGCGCTGTCGCGCGTCAGCTCGTACGACACGCTCGGCTCGTTCGTCTTCATGCCCGTCGGGTTCGCTCTCGCCGGGCCCGTGGCGGCCGTCGCCGGTACAGGCCCGACGCTTCTGGGGATGGCCGGCTGCGCGGTCGTGGTCGCCCTCGTCCTCGCGGCGCTGCCCGCCGTCCGCGACGTCGGCCGCTCCGTGAGCTAACGTCCCCGAATGGACGTCGGGAAGCTCGAGCTCGAAGTGGGGGCCGCCGGCTTCGCGGCGAAGTTCGCCCGCGAGGGACTGACCTTCGACGACGTCCTGCTCGTTCCCGCGGAATCCGAGGTGCTGCCGAACGAGGTCTCGACAGCGACCCGGCTGACGCGGACGATCGTGCTCGAGCTCCCGGTCGTCTCGGCCGCGATGGACACCGTCACCGAGGCGCGGCTCGCGATCGCGCTCGCCCGCGAGGGCGGGATCGGGATCGTCCATCGCAACCTGTCGATCGAGGCGCAGGTCGCCGAGGTCGAGAAGGTGAAGCGCTCGGAGGCCGGGACGATCGTCGAGCCCGTGACCCTGCCGCCGACCGCGCGCGTCGGCGACGCGCTCGAGCTGATGGCGCGCTACCACATCTCCGGCGTCCCGATCACCGACGCCGACGGCGTCCTCGTCGGGATCCTGACGAACCGCGACCTCCGCTTCGGGCACGAGCCCGGCCGTTCGGTCGCCGACGTGATGACGAGCCGCGACCTCGTCACCGCCCCGCTCGGCACCACCCTGCCCGAGGCCGAGCAGATCCTCCACCGCCACAAGATCGAGAAGCTCCCCGTGGTCGACGCCGACGGCCGGCTCAAGGGCCTGATCACCGTCAAGGACATCCAGAAGCGGATCCAGTACCCGCTCGCGACCAAGGACGACCGCGGCCGGTTGAGGGTCGGC
This sequence comes from Gaiellaceae bacterium, assembly GCA_036820565.1. Classification (GTDB taxonomy): domain Bacteria; phylum Actinomycetota; class Thermoleophilia; order Gaiellales; family Gaiellaceae; genus DAISLG01. Next base: position 4,305 of record DAISLG010000133.1, read on the forward strand.
GCCGCGGTCGGAGTCGGCGCGGACGCCTTCGAGCGGGCGGGCGCGCTCGTTGCCGCCGACGTCGACGTGCTCGTCGTCGACACGGCGCACGGCCATTCGCGCTCCGTCGGCGAGATGCTCGCTCGCATCAAGTCCGAGTGGGAGATCGAGGTGATCGCGGGCAACATCGCGACCGCGGAAGCCGCCGAGGCGCTGATCGACGCGGGCGCCGACGGTCTCAAGGTCGGGATCGGCCCGGGTTCGATCTGCACGACCCGCGTCGTCGCGGGCGTCGGCGTCCCCCAGGTGACGGCCGTCTACGACTGCGCCGAGGCTGCGGCTCAGCACGGCGTACCCGTGATCGCCGACGGCGGCATGACCTCCTCCGGCGACATCGCGAAGGCGATCGGCGCCGGTGCCGACTCGGTCATGCTCGGCTCGCTCCTCGCCGGGGTCGAGGAGAGCCCGGGCGACGTCGTGCTCCACGGCGCCGAGCGCTTCAAGGAGTACCGCGGGATGGGCTCGCTCGGGGCGATGAAGGCGCGCGGCTTCTCGAAGGACCGGTACTTCCAGGGCGACGTCGAGGACGTCGACAAGCTCGTCCCCGAGGGGATCGAGGGCCGCGTTCCGTACAAGGGCCCGGTCGCGAACACGCTGCACCAGCTCGTCGGCGGCCTCCGCCAGGCGATGGGCTACTGCGGCGCGCCGACGATCGAGGCGATGAAGGCCGCGCGCTTCATCCGGATCACCGGCGCCGGCCTGCGCGAGAGCCACCCGCACGACGTCACGATCACGAAGGACGCGCCGAATTACCGCCGGTAACGTCGTCCCGCTGCCGGTCCCGGAGCCCCGCCCCGAGGAACGCCCCGTGCTCGTGCTCGATCTCGGCGGCCAGTACTCGCAGCTGATCGCGAGGCGCGTCCGCGAGGCGCGGGTCTACTCCGAGCTCGTCTCGCACCGCGTCACCGCCGAGGACGTGAGGCGCCGCGACCCCCCCGCGATCATCCTCTCCGGCGGGCCCGCATCGGTCTACGCCGACGACGCTCCACGCGTCGACCCCGGGCTCTTCGAGCTGGGGATCCCGACGCTCGGCATCTGCTACGGGATGCAGCTGATGGCGCAGGAGCTCGGCGGGCGCGTCGACCGCACGGGCGTCTCGGAGTTCGGGAAGACGGCGCTCCGCGCCTTGCACGGAGCGCTGGCGGAGGGGCTTCCCGGGGAGCAGATCGTCTGGATGAGCCACCGGGACTCGGTGGTCGCGCCGCCCACCGGCGCCGTCGTCACGGCGTCCTCCGAGACGACGCCGATCGCCGCGTTCGAGGACGAGGGTCGCCGCCTCTACGGCGTGCAGTTCCACCCGGAGGTCGTGCACACGCCGCACGGCCAGGACCTGCTCAAGAACTTCCTCTACGGCGTCGCCGACGTGACGCCGACCTGGACGCCCGCGGCCGTGATCGAGGAGCAGGTCGAGCGGATCCGCGCCCAGGTCGGCTCCGACCGCGTCCTCTGCGCGCTCTCGGGCGGGGTCGACTCCGCCGTTGCCGCGCTGCTCGTCCACAAGGCTGTCGGCGACCAGCTCACCTGCGTCTTCGTCGACCACGGGTTCATGCGGAAGGACGAGGCGAAGCAGGTCGTCGAGACCTTCGACGGCCACTTCCGCGTCCCGCTCGTGCACGTCCAGGCGCAGGAGCGCTTCCTCGCGAAGCTCGAGGGCCTGATCGATCCCGAGGCGAAGCGCAAGGCGATCGGCGAGGAGTTCATCCGCGTCTTCGAGGGCGAGTCGCGCCGGCTCGGCGACATCCGCTGGCTCGTCCAGGGGACGCTCTACTCGGACGTGATCGAGTCGGGCGGCACCGACGGCGTCGCGGCGATGATCAAGTCGCACCACAACGTCGGCGGCCTGCCCGAGGAGATGGACATGAGCCTCGTCGAGCCGCTCCGCCTCCTGTTCAAGGACGAGGTGCGCCGCGTCGGCGAGGAGCTCGGGATGCCGGAGCGGATGGTCTGGCGCCAGCCGTTCCCCGGGCCGGGGCTCGCGATCCGGATCATCGGCGAGGT
>DAISLG010000134.1:0-6325 GCA_036820565.1 Gaiellaceae bacterium
CTACGTGCTCGTCTACACGCGCTGGCTGAAGCGCTCGACGCCGCAGAACATCGTGATCGGCGGCGCGGCCGGCGCGGTGCCGCCGCTCGTCGGCTACTCCGCCGCGACCGGCAACCTCGGCGTCGCCGCCGCGCTCCTGTTCGCGATCGTCTTCTTCTGGACGCCGCCGCACTTCTGGGCGCTGGCGCTCCTGATCAAGCAGGACTACGCCGCCGCCCGCGTGCCGATGCTCCCCGTCGTGCGCGGCGACCGCGAGACGGCGCGCCAGATCGTCCTCTACTCGCTCGTCCTGGTCGCCGTCACCGTCGCCCCGTTCGCGTGGGGGACGCTCGGCATCGCGTATCTCGTCGCGGCGCTCGCCCTCGGCGCGATCTTCCTCGCGCTCGCGTGGCAGCTCCGCCGCGAGACGACTCCGGCGCGGGCGAAGGTGCTCTTCCACTACTCGCTCCTCTACCTGGCCCTATTGTTCGTGGCCATGGCAATCGACCCCTTCGTCGCATGACGGACGCCGAGCTCGCCCGGAAGAACAACCTCTTCGGCTGGGCCATCTTCGGCCTGTTCCTGCTCCTCTTCGCCGGCACCGTCGCCGTAGCGTTCGTCTACCTCGCCCTCGACTAACAGCGGGAGACCTCCGTCGCCGGCTGGGGTCGGTCGCGACGGCCGGACCATAGAATCGTCTTGTGGAGATCGGGCACCCGGTCATCCTGCGGAGCGTGCTTCGGGGGAATGTTTGTTTCGCCATGCCGCATCGCTTCGCGGGCATGTGGGGCGACTACTACGCGCTCTACTGCCAGCCTGGTAGCCGCTTCAAGGGTGTGATCCGCAAACCTGACGGGACCTATCTCGACGAGTGGGTCACCGGCAAGCCCGCAGGCGACGGAGTCTGGAAGCGCGGCCCTGTCCTGCGTTTTATGCGTCCGGGCGACCGCTACGCGATCGAGATTCTCTGGGGCATGGACTGGGAGGATTGCGGCTGGTACGTGAACCTACAAGCCCCCCTTGTCGTCCGTGGGGTCTTCTTCGACACGTGCGATCACGCTCTCGACGTGCGTGTCCTCCCGGACGGAACCTGGCACTGGAAGGATGAAGACGATTTCGCCGAGGCGATCGCCCTGGGCATGCTCGACGAGGCCGAGGCGGGCTTGGTACGCGCCGAAGCGGAGCGGGTGATTGCAGCCCGACCATGGCCGACCGGTTGGGAGGATTGGCGTCCGCCCGCACACTGGACACCGCTTCCAGTACCGCCCGATTGGGCCGCCCACACCTAACGACGACCGCTAGAACTCAAGCCCGACGGTGCGGCACCCTTCGGCAGCAACTTCGACGTGCCGTCAGTCGACGGACAGGAGATCCACGACGAACACGAGCGGCTCGTGCGGCTTGATCACGCCGCCCGCCCCGCGCGCGCCGTAGGCCATCGCCGACGGGATCGTGAGCTTGCGGCGGCCGCCGACCTTCATGCCCTGGACGCCGGCGTCCCAGCCGGCGATGACCTGACCCTTGCCGAGCTTGAACCCGAACGGCTGGCCGCGGTTCCAGGATGCGTCGAACTCCTCGCCCGACGAGAACGCCACTCCGACGTAGTGCACCGTGACCTTCTTGCCGTTCGTCGCCTCGTCTCCGTCGCCGACGACGAGGTCTTCGATGCCGAGATCGAAGGGAACGTCGCCCTCGGGCTTGTCGATCTGCGGGCGTTCGGCGGTCAAAGGACTCCCGCGCGCATCCTAACGAGAGCATCGAGCACTCGAATGCGACACGCTTTCCGCATGGAGGGGATCTGGATCACCGAGATCGCGGAGCCCGGCGACGGGATCCGGCTCGCGGTCAAGGACCTGTTCGACACGGCCGGGGTGACGACGACCTACGGGTCGGCGCTCTTCGCGGAGCACGTGCCGGACGAGACGGCCGAGGCCGTGCGCCGGCTCGAGGACGCCGGGTACGCGACCGTCGGCAAGGCGAACCTGCACGAGTTCGCGTACGGCGTCACCTCCGAGAACCCGCACTTCGGGACGGTGCCGAACCCGGCCGCGCCCGGGCGGATCGCCGGCGGCTCGAGCGGTGGCTCGGCCGCGGCGCTCGCCGCCGGGCTCGCGGACGCGGCGCTCGGGACCGACTCGGGCGGCTCGATCCGGATTCCCGCGGCGTGCTGCGGCGTCGTCGGGTTCAAGCCGACGTACGGGCTCGTCCCGCTCGACGGCTGCTTCCCGCTCGCGCCGAGCTTCGACCACGCCGGGCCGATGGCCCGCAGCGTCGAGGAGTGCGCCGCGATGATGGACGCGCTCGAGCCCGGCCTCGAGCGGGCCGAGGCGCGGCTCGGCGACCTGACCGTCGGCGTCTTCGGCCTCGCGGCCGCCGACCCACTCGTCCGCGGCCGCGTCGCCGCCGCGGCCGCACTCTTCCCCGGCGCGCGCGAGATCGAGTTCCCCGACGTCGAGATCAGCGGCGCCGGGTTCATGCGCGAGGTCGCGGGCATCCACCGGGACCTGTACGACCCCGAGCTCTACGGCGAGGACGTCGGCCGCCGCGTCGCCGCTTGCCTCGAGGTCACCGCCGCCGAGGCCGACGCCGCCGAAGCCGACCGCGAGCGGTTCCGGGCGGACGCGCTCGCCGCCCTCGACGGGCTCGACCTGCTGCTGACGCCGACGCTGGCCCTCGTTGCACCGCCAACCGGAAGCGTCGACCACGCGCTGCGCACGCGCATCCTGCGGTTCACCTACCCGTTCAACGCGCTCGGCTGGCCGGCGCTCGCGCAGCCGTGCGGAGCGGCGGAGGACGGGCTCCCCGCCTCGGTGCAGCTCGTCGGGCGCGCGGGGGACGACGCGCTCGTGCTCGCGGCGGGCGCGGCGCTCGCAGCCGGCCTCAAGAACTAGCCGGAAACTGCCGACACTGAGGACGTGCGAAAGCTCCTCGTCCCCCTCGCGCTCGCGCTCGGTTTCGCCGCGCCCGCGCACGCCTCCGGCCCGCTTCCCCCGCGCCAGAGCACGACGCCGCAGCACCTGACGGCGTTCCTGCTGCGCGCGACCGAGGCCGAGAACCACGTCTTCCCGAGAACGCCCTCGTTCGCGTGGACGCCGATCGCGAAGGCGGGCCACTACGAGTTCCAGATCGCGACGACGAGGTCCTTCGCAGACGCCGCCGTGATCTTCGCCGACGACAAGGTCGCCTCCCCGGCCGAGGCGGTCCCGCTCCAGCTTCCGTGGATGACCGGGCAGCCGTATGCGCTGTGGGCCCACGTCCGCTTCGTCGGAAAGGACGGCAAGACCTCGCCGTGGAGCACGCCGTTCGGGTTCAACATGCGCTGGCGCGACACGGACATCCCGACGCCGCTCGACTCACCGGCGGGACTCGTCCGCTGGACGCCGGTCGAGGGCGCGACCGCCTACGACGTCCTCTATCCCGACCAGCTGCCCGCGCGGTCGTTCCAGACGACGACGAACGTCGCCGACGAGCGCGAGTTCTTCACGTTCCACTCCGCGCTCGGCCTCGGCGCGATTCGCTGGCGGGTCCGCGCGGTCAGGTACATCGACGACACGACGCCGATCGCGAACGGGCTGCCCCGCGTCTCATACGGGCCGTGGAGCCCGACCTTCACGACGGTGAACCCGCCCGCGAGCCTCGGCGCGCTGACGCCGTCGGCGACCGTGTCGGACACGTACAGCAAGCTCGGCTCGAGCGCGAAGCCGCACGAGCTCACGCCCGCGTTCGCCTGGGACGGCGACCCCGGGGTCCTCCCCGGCGTTGTCGCCGGCAGCCCGCTCTACCGCGTCTACGTCTTCACCGACGACCACTGCGTCAACCAGGTCTTCGCCGGCGCGATCGTCGGAAGCCCGGCCTACGCCCCGCGCAGCGTCGGCGGGCCGCTGACGCTGCCGCAGGACACCGACGCGCTCGCGACGTTCCAGGGCGGCGCCGTCAAGCTCGGCGGGGGCGAGGGCAACGCCTACGACGCGACCGGCGACAAGGTCGTGACGAACGAGACCCCCGGCAAGTCGCTCGACGGCACGTCGGCCGGCAGCACCGTCGCCGGGGTCGACCTCTGGGACAGCGGCTGGCCGAACGGGCGCTTCTACTGGACGGTCGTCCCCGTCTCCGTGCTCACGATCGGGACGGCCAAGCCTCCCGCCGCGCAACCGATCGAGTACCACGAGATCTCCGTCCCGCAGGACGCCTGCGAGGCGGGCCAGGTGATGAGCTTCGGCAAGGTCTCGCAGCCGGTCGTCGCTGCATCGAGCACGCCGTATGCGTCGGGACTCTCGCCGAACGGCCGCGTGATCGCCGCGGTCGGCTCGCGCCCGTCGTTCCACGACTCGCCCCTCGTCGCCTGGGAGCCCGCCGTGGGCGCGACCTCGTACGAGGTCGAGTGGGCCAAGGGCACGACGTACCCGTGGAAGGCCACCGGCTCGCTGACCACGCACGCGACCTCGGTCGTGCTCCCGCTGAAGGAGCCCGGCCTCTGGTTCTACCGCGTGCGGGGGATCAACCCTGCGCTGCCGGCGAAGGCGCAGAAGATGACGTGGTCGCGCCCGGCCGCGCTGCGGCTCACGGGCACGCAGTTCAAGATCGTCAAGTAGCGGCCGCCCGGACCGCGTCCTCGTAGATCCGGTCGCGGTCGTAGCGGTCGAGCTCGTCGGAGAGCAGGTCGCTGACGCTCACCTTGTCGCGCCTCGGCGCGCGGACGGGCTCCCCGTCGACGGCGATCGCGGTCGTCTCGGCAGCACGACGGTGCTTCAGCTCGAGCTCGAGGCCGGCCCGCGCGCGGAGCCAGCCCGAGAGCAGGAGCGCCTCGGCCTTCGGCCCGCGGACCTCGAGGGTCCTGGCGCCCAGGATCGCGGGCCAGAGCGCGGCGAGCTCCTGGCGCCATCGCGTCGTGCGCGACCAGGCGATGTCCGAGACGGCGGCCCGGTCGAAGAGCCCGGCGACCCGCCCGTACGCCGCCGGCAGGTCGCTCCACTCCCGCGAGTCGACCACGAGGCGGTCGACGATCGCGACGAGCCCCTCGAGGTCGGGCTCGCCGAACGGCGGCTCGCCGCGCCAGCGGAGGAAGACCGGCAGGTCGGAGACGAGCAGCGGCATCACGACGCTCGCCGGCGACGCGGCCCGCTCGCCGAGCAGCCGGAGCTCGACGACCTCCGTGCAGACGTGGCGGTGCGCGTCGCCGAGCGGGAAGCACTTGAGCGAGACCTCCGCGTCGATCGCGTCGCGGCGCGACTCCGGGTCGGGCATCAGCAGGATCGTCCGCGACGGATGCCGCTCGGCGAGGCCGGCCATCACCTTCTGCGCGGCGCCGACCCACTCGGGCGGCACCCAGGCGATGTGCGTCATCACGCTCGTCCGCAGGTCGGGCATCTCGTCGTGCTCGGCGGAGAGCTCGCGCAGGCGGGTGAGCTCGCGATCGATCTCCGACACGGTGACGTCGCGGCCGGTCCACTCGTCGACTCGTGCGGGCGCGGCCATCAATTTCGCCGCCACGAGCGGCCGTCACGCTGGACGAGCTCCTCGGCCGAGGGCGGGCCCCACGAGCCGGCGGCGTAGTTCGGGAAGACGAGACGGTCGCGCGGCCACGACGAGACGATCGCGTCGACGAGCGCCCACTGCTCCTCGACCTCGTCGGTGCGCGTGAACAGGGTCGCGTCGCCGAGCATCGCGTCGAGGATCAGCCGCTCGTACGCCTCGGGCAGGCCGGTGCGGAAGGAGCCGCCGTAGAGGAAGTCCATGTGCACGGTGCGGATCGTCATCCCCTGGCCCGGCACCTTCGCGCCGATCGCGAGCGAGACGCCCTCGTCGGGCTGGATGTGCACGAGCAGGACGTTCGGGCGCAGCCCCTCGGCCGAGGCCTCCTCGAACGGCGGGTGCGGCGCGCGCTTGAACTGGATCGCGATCGTCGTCTCGCGCCGCGCGAGCCGCTTGCCGGCGCGCACGTAGAACGGCGTGTCGGCCCAGCGCCAGTTGTCGACGTAGAGCTTCGCCGCGACGTAGGTCTCGGTCACGGAACCCGGGGCGACGCCGTCCTCCTCGCGGTAGCCGGGCACCTCGACGCCCTCGACGAAGCCGCGGCCGTACTGGCCGCGCACGACCGACTTCGGCCCCGGCGTGTGCATCGAGCGGAACACCTTCACCTTCTCGTTGCGGACCGAGTCGGCGGTGAAGTCGATCGGCGGCTCCATCGCCGTCAGCGCGACGAGCTGGAGCAGGTGGTTCTGGAAGATGTCGCGGATCGCCCCGGCCTGCTCGTAGAAGCCGGCGCGGCCGCCGATCCCGATCGACTCGGCCACCGTGATCTGGACGTGGTCGATGAACTGGCGGTTCCAGATCGGCTCGAAGATGC
>DAISLG010000135.1:0-6289 GCA_036820565.1 Gaiellaceae bacterium
CTACGTGCGGATCCCGATCACGGTGCCCGGCTTGGTCTGAGCCATCCCCGCTGGGGGCGCCAATTTCCGATCAACCATCTAACGGGTCGGCAGGTTCGTCTCGAGGAAGAGATCGGAGCAGAAGCGCGAGATCGGCGACCCGTGCGAGAGGAAGCCGCCCGTCACGTAGCCGCCGGTCTGGTAGCTCTGGAAGCGGACGCTCTGCTCCTCCGTGCGGAGCTCCGGCAGGCAGAACCTGATGTGGGCGAGCCGGTTCTGCGCGCGCTGGACGCGAGCCTTCAGCGCCGTGAACTCGGCCGCCTGCGCCGCGACCTCGCCCTGGCTCGAGGTTGCGATCTTCGCCGAGGTCGCGTCGAGTTCCCCCTGGAGCGTCGCGACGTCCCGCTTCAGCGCGTCGTTGTCCGAGCTCAACCGCGTCACCCAGACGATCAGCACCACGGTCGCCGCGACCGAGACGAGCGCCATCCCGAGCGCCGTGAGCCAGAGTCCACCTCGTTCCATCGCCGAAACCATAATGAGCGGATGCAACCGACCGAGGAGACCGCCGAGGAGCACGGCCACACGCACGGGCTGGTCGATCGGTCGATCGTCCGGTCGCACGAGGGGGTCAAGGCCGTCTCGATCAGCCTGGCCATCCTGGGGATCGCCTCGGGGCTTCAGCTCCTCGTCTTCGCCGTCACCGGCTCGGTCGCCCTGCTCGCCGACCTGATCCACAACGCAGGCGACGCGCTCACCGCGGTCCCGCTCGGCATCGCCTTCTTCCTGCGCAGCCTTCGCGGGGAGAAGCTCGCCGGGCTCGCCGTCGTCCTCGCCATCTTCATCTCGGCCTGCGTCGCTCTCTACGAGACCATCCTCCGCTTCGTCCATCCGCAGCACCTCACGAACCTCTGGGCGCTCGCCGCGGCCGGTGTGATCGGCTTCGTCGGGAACGAGATCGCGGCGCAGGTGCGTCTTCGCGCAGGGAAGCGCCTCGCGAGCGCGGCGATGACGGCCGACGGCAACCACGCCCGGATCGACGGCTTCGTCTCGCTCGGGGTCGTCGCGAGCGCGATCGTCGTCGGTCTCGGCGCGCCGATCGCCGACCCGATCATCGGTCTCGTGATCACGGTCGTGATCCTCAAGATCACCTGGGACTCCTGGCGGACGGTGCGAGCGGCATAAGGTCCAGGGCATGACGAAGACCCCTGTCGAGCTGCACGTCGTCTCCGATTCGACGGGCCAGACCGCCGCGCGCCTGATGGTTGCGCTCGAGGCCCAGTTCCCGGAACAGACGTTCGAGGAGATCCGCCATCCGCGCGTCGAGACCGAGGGCGACCTCGCGCTTGCCGTCAATCGCGCGAAGGGCCGGCCCGCGGTCGTCCTCTACACGCTCGTCAAGCCGGAGCTGCGCGACACGATGCGCGCGCTCTGCCGCCGGGCGAAGCTGCACTACTGCGACGTCCTCGGGCAGCCGATCGAGGCGGTCGCGAAGGTCTCCGGGATGGCCGCGCGGATGACGCCCGGCGCCCAGCCGCCGCTCGACGACCACTACTTCAAGCGCGTCGCGGCGATCGAGTTCGCGGTCAAGTTCGACGATGGGGTCGGCGGCGGCCTGAAAGACGCGGACATCGTCCTCGTCGGCGTCTCGCGCACCTCGAAGACGCCGCTCTCGATCTACCTCGGCTACCTCGGCCACAAGACCGCCAACGTCCCGATCGTGAAGGGGATCGAGCCGCCGAAGGAGCTGTTCGAGCTCGACGGCTCGAAGGTCGTCGGCCTGACGATCGACCCGAGCAGGCTCGCGGAGATCCGGACGGCGCGCAAGCGGAACCTCGGCGGCGGCGGCAAGTACGCCGAGCTGAACGAGATCTACGAGGAGCTCGCCCAGGCCGACGCGATCCACCGCCGGCTCGGCTGCCCCGTGATCGAGGTCTCGGAGCTCTCGATCGAGGAGACCGCCCACCGGATCATCCGTCTCGTCGAGCAGCGCGCCGCGGGGGTGCCCGCGTGAAGCCGAAGCCGCCGGTCCCGCTCTGGCGGTGGGGGATGTGGGGGACCGCGCTCGCCGCCGCGCTCGTCCTCTTCTACGGGTTGTTCACGCCGTTCTGGTTCGGCCTGCGCGTGCTCGCCTGGGCCGCCGAGTTCCGCGCGCGCCGTCGCCGCTGAACATGGGAAGATTCCCGGCCGTGCCGCACTACGTCTACGACTTCGACGTGCCCTCAGAGGGCGGCAAGGAGCTGCTCGGGGGCAAGGGGATCGGCCTCGCCGAGATGACGCAGCTCGGCGTCCCCGTCCCGGCCGGGTTCACGATCACGACCGACGCCTGCCGCGCGTACATGAGCGGCGGCAAGCGGATCCCCGACGGGCTCGAGGACGAGATCGCGGAGCACATCGCCGCGCTCGAGGAGCGCGCGGGCAAGCGCTTCGGCGACCCGTCCGACCCCTTGCTCGTCTCGGTGCGGTCGGGCGCGGCCGTCTCGATGCCGGGGATGATGGACACGATCCTCAACCTCGGCCTGAACGACGAAGCGGTCGAGGGGCTCGCCGCGGCGACCGGGAACCCGCGCTTCGCCTACGACTCGTACCGCCGCCTGATCCAGATGTACGGCGAGGTCGTCGACGGGATCGGCGTGCACCGGTTCGAGCAGGCGCTCGCCGACCTGAAGGCCGCGCGCGGCGTCCAGCAGGACACCGATCTCTCCGCCGACGACCTGCGCGAGCTCGCCGCGAGCTTCAAGGGGTTCTACGAGCAGGAGCTCGGCCGCCCGTTCCCGGCGGACGCGCGCGAGCAGCTGACCCGCGCGGTCAGCGCCGTCTTCGAGTCATGGGACTCGCCGCGGGCGCAGGTCTACCGGCGCACCTACGACATCCCGGACGACCTCGGCACCGCCGTCAACGTCGTCCAGATGGTCTTCGGCAACAAGGGCGAGGGCTCCGGCACGGGCGTCTGCTTCACGCGCGACCCCTCGACCGGCGAGACGGGCCTCTACGGCGAGTTCCTCCCGAACGCGCAGGGCGAGGACGTCGTCGCGGGGATCCGCACCCCCCTGCCGATCGAGCGGATGCGCGAGACGATGCCCGCCGCCTTCGACCAGCTGCTCGAGACGATGGCGCGGCTCGAGCGCCACTACCGCGACATGCAGGACATCGAGTTCACGGTCGAGGACGAGCAGCTCTTCCTCCTGCAGACCCGCTCGGCCAAGCGGACCGCCGCGGCCGCGCTGAAGGCGGCCGTGACGATGGTCGACGAGGAGCTGATCTCGAAGGAGGACGCCGTCGCCCGGATCGACCCGGCCCAGCTCGACCAGCTGCTCCACCCGATGCTCGACCCGGCGGCCGAGTTCGACGTGGCCGCGACCGGGCTGAACGCGTCCCCGGGAGCCGCGTCCGGCGCGATCGTGTTCGACGCGGACACGGCCGTGGAGCGCGCGAAGACCGAGCCGGTGATCCTCGTCCGCTGGGAGACGACCCCCGACGACATCCACGGGATGATCGCGGCCGAAGGGATCCTCACGGTGCACGGTGGGATGACCTCGCACGCGGCGGTCGTCGCGCGCGGGATGGGGAAGCCGTGCATCGTCGGCTGCGACGCCCTCTCCCTCGACGGGCAGACGGCGACGATCGGCGGCACGAGCCTCGCGGAGGGCGACCGGATCACGATCGACGGCGGCACCGGCCGCGTGATCGTCGGCGCGGTCGAGCTCGTCCCGCCGCAGATCAACGAGGACTTCGAGACGATCCTCGGCTGGGCCGACGACCTGCGCCGCCTGAAGGTCCGCGCGAACGCCGACACGCCCGAGGACGCGGCGAAGGCCCGCCAGTTCGGCGCGGAGGGGATCGGCCTCTGCCGCACCGAGCACATGTTCATGGCGGCCGACCGGCTCCCGGTCGTGCAGGAGATGATCATGGCGCGCGACGAGGCGGGGAGGCGCGCCGCGCTCGACCGGCTGCTCCCGTTCCAGCAGGCCGACTTCGAGGGGATCTTCGAGGCGATGGCGGGACTGCCGGTGACGATCCGGCTGCTCGACCCACCGTTGCACGAGTTCCTGCCCTCCCTCGAGGAGGCCACGTCGGACGAGATGCGCGACCGGATCCGCGCGCTCCAGGAGGCGAACCCGATGCTCGGCACGCGCGGCTGCCGGCTCGGCCTCCAGTGGCCCGAGATCTACGAGATGCAGGTGCGCGCGATCGTCCGGGCGGCCGTGGCGGTGCGCGAGCAGACGGGCGAGGCGCCGCTCGTCGAGATCATGCACCCGCTCGTCGGCTTCGCCGAGGAGCTGAAGCGGCTGCGCGCGCTGACCGTCGCGGTCGCCGAGGAGGAGGCGCCCGGCCTCGACTACCTCTGCGGCACGATGATCGAGCTGCCGCGCGCGTGCATCACGGCCGGCGAGATCGCAGCTCACGCCGACTTCTTCTCCTTCGGCACGAACGACCTGACGCAGACGGCGATGGGCTTTTCGCGCGACGACGCCGAAGGCAAGTTCCTGACGCGCTACCTCGAGGACGGCGTGCTCGAGCGCAACCCGTTCGAGGTGCTCGACGTCGAGGGCGTCGGCGACCTGATGCGCATCGCCGTGGAACGCGGCCGCGCGGCCCGCGCAGACATCAAGCTCGGCATCTGCGGCGAGCACGGCGGCGAGCCGAGGTCGGTCGCGTTCTGCCACGAGCTCGGGCTGGACTACGTCAGCTGCTCGCCGTTCCGGGTGCCGCTGGCGCGCCTGGCGGCGGCGCAGGCGGCGCTCGCTGGTGCGGTCTCGCTCGCGTCGGCCGGCTAGTCCAGCGAACGGCGGCTAGCCTCCGTCGGGCGACGGTGCGCACGTCCGGGCCGGTCCCGGGGGGAACGCACGAAGTGCCGCCTGCACGTCCGCCTGGAGCTGCTGGAGCGCGGTGCGGTCGCCTTCGGGCGGTGCAATGAGTCCAGCAGCAACCTGGTTGGAGAGCGCCCCCAGGATGTTGGATGAGGCGCACGTGTTTCCGCGGAGGAACGCGCTCTCCGAGGCGTCGATCTTCGCGATGAACGGCTGCGGGTGACTCAACGCCGACGCGTCTTGTCGCAGCGTGTCGAAAGGGGTCCGCTCGATCGCCGCGGTCGCGAAGGGTGCGGCGATCGCGAGCGCGCAGACGACGAGCGCGAACGGCGTGAGTGTGGCTCTCATGGCTGACCTCCGTTGCGGATGCGCCAGTGTGAACCGGTCACGGGATTGCGTCAAGAGCGCGTGGGCCCGAGCTCGTCCAGTTCGCGAAGAAGTCTCTTTGGCGCCGTCATCCGGTAGCTCTCCTCGATCAGGTCGGCGATCTCGTCCCAGTCGAGCGCGCGGTCGAGCCGGAAGCCCAGCCGTGGTGGCCGACGTACGGGGGCCGGAAGAACCGCTCCGGAACCGAGCCGACGAGCATCCCCTGGACGCCCTCGGGCGCCTTCACCCAGACCGAGCGCTCGCCCTCGTGGCCGTGCTGCATCGCGAAGATCTTGTCGCGCACCTTGAAGCTCGGGTCGCCGACGCCGCCGGCCTCGACGGCCTCCGGGAGCGCCAGACAGAGCTTCCGGACGCGCTCGAGCGGATCGGTCAGCGCGAAGGGATCGTCCTGACGATGGTCGTTTCGGTCCGAAGGCCGTGGTGGAACATCAGGGTCGTCAGCGCGACGGAGACCGCGATCCCGATCACCGCCACCAGCAGGAACGCGGTCATGACGTACCCGTCGTCATGGCCCGATTATCGCGCTGCCGTGCCGCTTGTCAACGAGCGGCGAGCAAGCGCGCGCGACGAAGGTACAAAGTCACTTGACGTGCCCGAAAGCGGACGCAGTTGACAGGGGACGTGCCAGCCCGCACGATCTTGAGATGGGCACGATCGCCGACATCCTCAGCGGCAAGGGCGGCGACGTGATCCGGACCGGCGGGGACGCGACGGTCTTCGACGTGGTCAAGAAGATGGTGGACGCGAACGTCGGCGCCCTGCTCGTCACCGACGGAGACGAGATCGCCGGGATCTTCACCGAGCGCGACTACCTGCGCCGCGTTGCGGTCGAGGGACACCGTTCGGAGGACACTCCCGTGCGCGACGTGATGTCCTCGCCCGTCCTCTACGTGACGCCGGAGACGACCGTCGAGGAGGCGATGGCGCTGATGACCGACCGGCGGATCCGCCACGCGCCCGTTGTCGAGGGCGGCGCCCTCGTCGGGATGATCTCGATCGGCGATCTCGTCAAGTCGGTTTCGACGGAGCAGAGCTTCCAGATCCAGTACCTGACGGACTACATCAGCGGCCGCTAGAGCGAGCGAACCGTCTCTTTCGGACCCGTCCGGGGTCTG
>DAISLG010000136.1:0-6270 GCA_036820565.1 Gaiellaceae bacterium
TCTCCTGGCTCATCTTGTCCGGCATCACGAAGATGCAGCGGTAGCCCTTGATCGCGGCCCCGATCGCGAGCCCGACGCCCGTGTTGCCCGAGGTCGGCTCGACGATCGTGCCGCCCGGCTTCAGCTTCCCGTCGTGCTCGGCCGCCTCGATCAGCGCGAGGCCGATCCGGTCCTTGACCGATCCGCCCGGGTTCAGGTACTCGAGCTTCGCGAGCAGCGTCGGCGCGAGCTCGCGGCCGAGCCGCTGGAGGCGGACGATCGGCGTGTCGCCGACGAGCTCGAGGACTGTTGGATACTCGCGGGGCATCGCGCGAAACCCTAGCTGCGGGCGGCGAGCCGCCCACCGAAGCGGATGAAGCCGGGGCGGGGAAAGTCGAAGCGGAAGCCGCGGGCCTCGCCGTGGGGGACGTTGAACGTGCCGTCGGCGACGGGGTAGCCCCACAGCGGCGGCAGCGGCTCGCCGTCCTCGTCCGCCTCGGCGTGGAGCCCGCCCTCGCGCGGCTCGATCCGCACCGTCTGGCCCTTACGCCGGTACGTGCCCGCGAGGCCGTCGAGGCTCCGCTCGGCGCGCGCCGGCTGCTTCCGGCCGAGCAGCTCGTCGACGATGTGGGTGATCGCCGTGCCGCCCCGCGCGCTGTTCGTGAGCAGGACGATCGCGAAGCGGCGGTCGGGCTGGACCAGCAGGAGCGACTCGTAGCCGCCCCAGGAGCCCGGGTGGTAGACGGCGCTCGCCGTCCGTCCCCAGCCGAGCGCCCAGTCGCCGCCGACCGCCGCGGTCTGGCGCTCGTGCGTCTCGCGGTGGTCGAAGTGCCACTCGGCGAAGCGGAGCAGGTCGCCGACGGTCGAGACGACGCCGCCGGAGGGCCGCCGCGCCCGCGCAAAGCGCTCGGCCGACGGGGAGCCGCTGACGTCGTGGCCCGCGGCGCCCGGCGCGTCGAAGCCCGTCCGTTCCAGCCCCAGCGGCTCGAAGACGCGCCGCTGCATCGCCCCCTCGAACGTCGCCCCTTCGGCCTGCGCGGCGGCGCGGCCGGCGAGCCAGTAGCCCGCGTTCTGGTACGACCAGAGCTCGCCCGCGGGCAGCCAGCGGTCGAGCGAGCCGAGCTCGCCGGCGATCCGGTCGAGCGCGTCGTCGCCGTCGCCAAAGCGGAGCGGGTCGTCGGGCTCGCCGTCGAGCCCGATCCGGTGGGAGAGGCAGTGGCGCAGCGTGCAGTCGTCCCAGAGCGGCTCGTCGAGCGGCAGCCCGAGCCCGAGGCAGAGCGTCCCGACCATCGGCTTCGTGATCGAGGCGACGCGGAAGCTCGTCTCCGGCGTCACCGGCTCGCCGGTCTCGACGCTCGCGACGCCGTAGCCGCGGAGCGTCGTCTCGCCGTGCTCGTGGACGCCGACCGCGATGCCGGGGACGCCCCAGCGCTCGCGCTCACGCTCGACGACGTCGTCGATCACGGCAGCCGCCAGAACGCCTCCGTCAGGCCGAGCCGGTCGAGGATCGCCTGGTTCTCGTCCCGCGTTCGCGGCCGCCAACCCGGGTCGAGCCGCGTGTCCCACCAGGCGTGCGCGAGCTCCGACAGCTTCGACACGGGGATCGTCGCCCCGGGGGTGCGCGCGCCGAGCCAGCGCGCGACGTGCTCCTCCGACCGGAAGAGGTTCATCGTGCTTCAGGTGAAGCCGATGTCGTCCCACCACCGCGCGGCCGGGACGAGGCAGTGGAAGAGGAGGCTCTCGTCCGAGGGCCGCTCGGCGCGGACATCGACTGCGAGCGGGTCGCCGCAGTCCGGGCAGGACGTCTCGATCCGCCCGTCGGCGCGGAGCGCGGCGCAGATGCCGAACGCGTCCCAGGCGCAGTTGCCGTACCACCAGCGACCGGCCGCCTCGACGCGGTAGGCGGTCGACACGCACGAGAACGGGTTGAGCATCCGCAGCTCCGCGGTCGCGGGGCTGAGCACGAGCGCGTGCGCGTCGTGCAGCCGCCGCCAGGCCGCCTCGACCTCGTCCGGATCACCGACCTCCTCCGCCGTGGGCGCGCGACCATGCTCGACGAAGAGCGCATAGGTGCGGTTGCGAACCTCGAGGTCGCGTTCGTCCATCTAGGAGAAAGCCGTCTCGCCTTCCGGCGCGATCTCCTCGCGGCGGATCAGCACGACCGTCGCCAGCAGGCCCGCGACGGCGATGCCGGCGGTCACCCAGAACGCCCACTGCGAGCCGCTCGTGAATGCGGACGGGAACCGCACGCCGTTCTTCGTCAGGTGGTTGAAGTGGCTGAGCGAGACGGACGACGTCACCGCGACGCCGACGGCGCCGCCGATCTGCTGCGCGGTGTTGATCAGGCCCGACGCGAGACCGGCCTCGTGCGCTTCGACGCCCGCCAGCGCGGCGATCGAGACCGGGATGAACGAGAACGGCAGCGCGAACCCGACGAGCAGGTAGCCCGGCAGCAGGTCGGACCAGTACGACGCGTGCACGGGAATCTGCGTGTACCAGACCATCCCGGCGATCATCGCGACGAAGCCCGCGCACATCACCGTCTTGACGCCGATCTTCGTCACGAGCGCCTGCGCGAGCCCCGCCCAGAGGATCGCCGTGCCCGCCGTAGCGACGAACGTGATCCCCGTCCTGAGCGCCGACCAGCCGAGCACGTTCTGGACGTAGAGCGTCAGCAAGAAGAAGTTCGAGAAGACGACCGCGCCGAGCATGAGGCCCGCGACGTTCGCGCCCGCGACCGTGCGCACGCGGAAGATGCGCAGCGGCATCAGCGGGTCGCGCACGCGCGTCTCGAGTACGACGAACCCGAGCAGGAGCGCAGCCGAGACGGCGAGCTCGACGATCGTGCGCGTCGCGCCCCAGCCGTAGAGCGGGGCCTTCGAGACCGCGTACACGAGCAGCGCGAGCCCGGCGGTGACGGTCACCGCACCGGCCCAGTCCGGCCGCTGCGCGCGCCCACCGCGGCTCTCGCGGACGAATCGCGTCGCCAGCGCGAACGCGCCGATCCCGACGGGCACATTGACGAAGAAGATCCACTCCCAGCCGAGGTACTTCGTCAGGACGCCGCCCGCGAGCACACCGACCGCGGCGCCCGAGCCGCCGATCGCGCCCCAGATGCCGAGCGCCTTGTTGCGCTCGGCGCCCTCGTCGAACGTCGTCGTGATGATCGAGAGCGCGGCCGGCGAGAGGATCGCGGCGCCGAGGCCCTGCGCCGCTCGCGCGCCGATCAGCACCCCCTCCGACCACGCGAGCCCGCACACGAAGGACGCGATCGTGAAGACCGCGACGCCGACCATGAAGACGCGGCGCCGCCCGAGCAGGTCCGCCGCGCGCCCGCCGAGCAGCAGCAAGCCGCCGAACGTCACCGCGTACGCGGTGACCACCCACTGCAGGTTGTCGCGGGAGAAGTCGAGCGACCTGCCGATCGAGGGCAGCGCGACGTTCACGATCGACACGTCGAGGATGGTCATGAAGAACGCCGCGCACACGAGCGCGAGCGCCTTCCAGCGGCGTGGGTCGGGTCCGGTCGTGCTCATTTCGTCTCCCTCCGATCCGGTTTGCCTGCGCCCTCGAACGGCGGCCGCAGCGATCCTATTCCGTGCCGCGGCTGAGGTAGGCGAGCATCTCGGGCCGCAGGCGGCCGAGCAGCTCGAGCGCGTCGTCGGCGAGGACGCCGCCACGGTAGGTCTGGATGTGCCGCGCGACGTAGGGGATCTCGAGCATGTCGCGCATGCCCGCAAGGGGATCGTGGAGCGCGAAGACGACGTGTTCGATGTCCATCATCACCGTCGCGCCGAGGCACATCGGGCACGGCTCCATCGTCGTGAACAGCACGGCATCGTCGTTGCGGCCGCTCCACTCGTCCCCGGTGAGAGGGAGCAATGCCGCGAGCTCGGCGTGCGCGAGCTGGGAGTGCGTGGTGCGCGCGCCGGCACGGCCGCGCGAGACGACCTCGCCGCCGCGGACGACGACGGCGCCGATCGGGTAGTCCCCCGCATGTCCCGCGGCTTCGGCCTCGGCGAGGGCCTCGCGCATGAAGCGCTCGAGGTCGGGTTCGCTCAGCGGTGGCGGCATGTCTCAGTGGCGGAAATGCCGCTTCCCCGTGAACACCATTGCGGCGCCCGCCCCGTTCACCGCCGCGACGATCTCGCCGTCGCGCTTCGAGCCGCCGGGCTGGATCAGGGCCGCGACGCCCGCGTCGAGGGCGAGCTGCGGCCCGTCCGGGAACGGGAAGAACGCGTCGGAGGCGAGCGCCGCCCCGCGCACGTCGTGGCCGTGCTCGCGCGCCTTCTCCAGCGCGATCCGCACCGCGTCCACCCGGCTCACCTGGCCGGCGCCGATCCCGATCGCCTGAAGGCCCTTCGCGATCACGATCGCGTTCGAGGTGACGTGCTTGCACACCCGCCAGGCGAAGAGGAGGTCGCCCCAGGCCGCCTCATCGGGGTGGCCGGAAACGACCTCCATCCCGTCGCGGTCCTCGACGTCCCAGTCGCGGTCCTGGACGAGCAGGCCGCCGAGCACGCGCTTCAGGTCCTTCTCCCCGGCGCCGAACGCGCGCCGCTCGTGGTCGACGAGGATGCGCGTGTCCGGCTTCGCCCGCAGCTCCTCGAGCGCGCCCTCCTCGAGCTCGGGCGCGAGCAGCACGTCGACGAAGCGCTCGGCAATCGCCTCCGCGAGCGCGGCCGAGACGGGGCGGTTCAATGCGCAGACCATCCCGAACGCAGACACGGGGTCGGAGGCGAGCGCGCGGTCGTACGCCTCCTCGATCGTGCCCGCGACGGCCACGCCGCACGGGTTCGCGTGCTTGACGATCACGCAAGCCGGCAGCGCGAACTCCCGCAGCAGGAGACGGGCTGCGGAGAGGTCGTAGAGGTTGATCAGCGAGAGCTGCCGCCCGTGCACCTGGTCGACGTTCGAGAGCAGGTGCCGCCGCGTCCCGGCCTCCGCGTAGAAGGCGGCGCGCTGGTGCGGATTCTCGCCGTACGCGAGGTCCTGCACCTTCTCGAAGGTCATCGAGAGGCTCTCCGGGAAGGGCTCGGTCTCGGAGAACCAGAGGGCGATCGCCGACTCGTAGGCGGCGGTCGCGGCGAACGTCTCGGCGGCGAGCACGCGCCGCGTCTCGAGCGAGATCGAGCCGTCGCGGCGCAGCTCCTCGAGCACCGGGCCGTAGCGGTCAGGGCGGCAGACGGGCGCGACGTGGGCGAAGTTCTTCGCGGCGGCGCGCAGCATCGACGGCCCGCCCACGTCGATCAGCTCGACCGCCTCCTCTTCGCGCACGCCGTGCCGCGCGACCGCGGCGGCGAACGGGTAGAGGTTGACGCAGACGAGGTCGAACGGCTCGATCGCGTGCTCGTCGAGGGCCGCGAGGTCGTCCTCGCGGTCGCGGCGCGCGAGGATCCCCGCGTGGATCCTGGGGTGGAGCGTCTTGACGCGCCCGCCGAGCAGCTCGGGCGCCTCGGTCACGTCCTCGACCCGGGTCACCGCGAGCCCGAGCTCCTCGAGGTGCGCCGCGGTGCCTCCGCTGGCCACGAGCTCGACCCCGAGCTCCGTGAGCCCGCGCGCGAACTCGTCCAGGCCCGTCTTGTCGTAGACCGAGATCAGCGCACGCACAGGCCCCTCACCACCTCCGGCAACAGCCGGTGCTCGACCGCGTGGATCCGCTCGACGAGCGTCGTGCGCGGCTCGACGGGGACGGGCTCCTGACGCAGCACGGGCCCGGTGTCGAGCCCCTCGTCGACGACGTGGACGGTGACGCCGGTCGCCTCGACGCCCGCCTCGAGCGCGTCGTCGATCGCGTGCGCGCCGGGGAAGGCGGGGAGAAGCGACGGGTGGACGTTCACGATCCGCTCCGGGAAGCGGGCGAGGAACGGCCGCGTCAACAGGTGCATGTAGCCGGCGAGGACGACGAGGTCGACGCCGTGCTCCTCGAGCCAGGTCGCCATCGCGAGGTCGCGCTCCTCGCGGTCGGCGTGGCGGTCGAGCGAGAAGGTGGCGGTCGGGATGCCGGCGGCGCGGGCGCGCTCGAGCGCGAACGCGTTGCGCCGGTTCGACGCGACCGCCGCGATCGGGAGCCCCTCGTCGATCAGCGCCTGGAGGTTCGTGCCCTCGCCCGACACGAGCACGCCGATCACCTCACATGCCCGATCACGAGCTCGCCCGGCTCGACCTCTCGGACGATGGCGCACCACCCGATCCCGAGGTTGAAGACACGCCGGAGCTCGTCTTCCGCGATGTGCCGCGCGAGCCAGTCGAAGACCGGAGGCCGCGCCCAGGCGTCCCAGTCGATCACCG
>DAISLG010000137.1:0-6211 GCA_036820565.1 Gaiellaceae bacterium
CGGCCTCGCGAACCGGCTCGCGCTCCCGTACGCGCGCCGCGTCTTCCTCGCCTATCCGGTGCGCGCGGGCGCGAAGTACCGCGTCGTCGGGCGGCCGATCCCGGCGACGTCGCGAACGGTTCCGCGGGACGACGCGCGGCGGCTGTTCGAGCTCCCGCCCGAGGGGCCGGTGCTCGCGGTGTTCGGTGCGCTCGCGGGGGCGCGGGCGCTGAACGACTTCGCGGTAGACGCTTTCGGCGCGGAGGGGCCGCCCGTGCTCCACGTCTCGGGGGAGCGCGACTACGCGGCGCTGCGCGGCCGGGTCCGGCGAGACGACTACCGGCTCGTCCCGACGGTCGAGCGGTTCGGCGCCGTCCTCTCCGCGGCCGACCTCGCGATCTCGCGGGCGGGCGGGACGGTCTGGGAGCTCGCGGCAGCCGGGCTGCCCGCGATCCTCGTCCCGTACCCGCACGCGACCGCCGACCACCAGACGCTGAACGCGCGCCACTTCGAGGGCGGCGCCGTCGTTGTCCCCCAGCGCGAGCTCGCGACCGTCCCCGGGCTCGTGCGCAGCCTGCTGGCCGACCCGAAGCGGCTCGCGCGGATGAGCGCGGAGATGCGCCGGCTCGCGCGGCCGGACGCCGCGAAGGTGATCGCCGAGGAGCTGATCGCGCTTGCGTCCGCTTGAGGGCCGCCGGATCTGGTTCGTGGGGATCGGCGGCGCCGGCCTCTCGGCCTACGCGCAGCTCGCGCGCGCATGGGGAGCCGAGGTCGGCGGGTGGGACCGCGTCGAGACGCCGTACCTGCGGCCGCTGGCGGGCGTGCGCGTCGAGATCGCGGACGAGCCGGTCGTGCCCGAGGGCTGGGAGGTCGTCGTCTCGACCGCGTTCCGCGACCGCGCCGCGGGCAAGACGCGCGCCGACTTCCTGGCCGAGCTCGTCTCGCTGCGCGACTCGATCGTCGTCGCCGGCACGCACGGGAAGACGACGACGTCGGCGATGATCGCGTTCTGCCTCGACCGGCTCGGCCTCGACCCGGCGTTCCTGATCGGCGGCGAGATCCAGCAGCTCGGCGGCAACGCCAGGGCGGGGGAGGGCTGGCTCGTCGTCGAGGGCGACGAGTCCGACCGGACGGTCGCCGCGCTCCGCCCGAAGATCGCCGTCGTGACGAACGTGGAGCTCGACCACCACGCGGAGTTCGCGTCGCAGGACGAGGTCGAGCGCCTGTTCGACGACTGGCTCGCGGAGGTGCCGCACGTCGTCCGGGACGCGCCGGCTGTCGACTTCGAGCTGGCGGTACCGGGGGAGCACAACCGCCTGAACGCCGGCGCCGCCCTCGCAGCGCTCGAGCTCGCCGGCGTCGCGCGCGAAGACGCCGCCGTCGCGATCCGCGAGTTCCGCGGCGCGGGACGGCGCTTCGACCGGCGCGGCGAGGCCGGCGGCGTCGCGGTCGTCGACGACTACGCGCACCATCCCACCGAGATCGCGGTCAACCTCGCGGCAGCCCGTGAGGTCCACGACGGGCGCATCCTCGTCCTCTTCCAGCCGCACCTCTACTCGCGCACCAGGCACCTGGCCCGCGAGCTCGCGGCGGCGCTCGCCACCGCGGACGTCGTCGCCGTCACCGACGTCTACCCGGCCCGCGAGGAGCCCCTCCCGGGTGTCACCGGCAAGCTCGTCGTCGATGCGCTGACCGAGCTCCGCCCGGGGATGCCGATCGGCTGGACGCCGTCCGTCGACGACGGAGCGCGGTTCGTCGCCCGCCGTGCCCGGCCCGGCGACCTCGTGCTGACCGTCGGCGCCGGCGATGTCGAGCGCGCGGCGGAGCTCGTCCTGGCGGCGCTCGCGTGAACCTCTCGCGCCTGACCACACTCGGCACCGGCGGCCCGGCACGGGCGTTCGCCGAGCCGGAGACGCTCGAGGAGCTCAGCCGCGTGCTGGCAGAGGCGGACGGCTCGGTCGAGGTGATCGGGCTCGGGTCGAACGTGCTCGCCCCCGACGAGGGCGTCGACGCGCTGGTGCTCAGGCTCAAGGGTGAGCTCGCCGCCGCGAGCGTCGACGGCGAGCTGCTCGTCGCGGGCGGCGGGGCCCCGAACGCGGTCTGCCTCCACCGCGCGCGCGCCGCCGGGCTCGGCGGGCTCGAGTTCGCGTGCGCGATTCCCGGGACGGCCGGCGGCGGCGTGAAGATGAACGCCGGCGCCTACGGGAGCGACTGGGCGGCGGTGATGGTCGATGCGCTCGTCGTCGACGCAGCCGGAGCGCGGACGCGTACTCCGGACGAGCTCGGCCTCAGCTACCGGCACTCTGCGCTGGCCGCCGGCGAGGTCGTCGCGCAGGTGCGGTTCCGGCTCCGGCCGCGCCCGGTCGACGAGATCAAGGCAACCGTCTCGGAGATGCAGGCGCGGCGGAAGGCGACCCAGCCGACGAACAAGCGCACGTTCGGCAGCGTCTTCAAGAATCCCGGCCACGAGCTCGGCGCCGGCCGGATGCTCGAGGCATGTGGGCTCAAGGGCCACCGGATCGGGGGCGCCGTGATCTCGCCGCGCCATGCGAACTTCATCGAGAACGCCGGCGACGCGACCTCGGCCGACGCGGTCGCGCTGATGGCCGAGGCGCGCCGCCGTGCGCGCGAGCAGTTCGGCGTCGAGCTCGAGCACGAGGTACAGCTCCTGGGAGGGCTGACGCTCCCGAAGTAGAACTCTGTGCGCGTGGCCGCGAGACGGAGAGCTCGCACGACCGCGCGTGCCGCGGTCGTGGACCTGCCGCGGACGCGGTTTCTTCCCGAGCTGCCGTCGCGGCGCTCGGTCGCCGCAGGGGTCGCCCTGTTCGTCGTCGCGGCCGGGGCCTATGCCGGGGCGCGGGAGACGTCGGTCTTCGCCGTGCGCGCCATCGAGATCCGCGGCGCGTCGCCTCCCGTCACCCGCCAGGTCCGCGCCGCCCTGCGCCCCGAGCTCGGCACCAGCCTCCTGCGCATCGACGGCGACGTCCTCGACCGGCGCCTCGCGGCCGTCGCCGACGTCGAGTCGATCCGCTTCGACCGTGCCTTCCCGCACACACTCCGGATCGTCGTCCGGCCCGAGCGGCCGGTTGCGCTCCTGCGCCAGGGCGCGAGCGCATGGGTCGTCTCCGCGCGGGGCCGCGTGCTGACGAAGATCGCCCACCCCGGGCTGAGCTCGCTGCCCCGCGTCTGGATCGACCGCAAAGCCTCCGTCCAGGTGGGCGGAACCGTCTCCGAGGACGGTGGGGGAAGGGCTGTCCACGCACTCGTTCCGCTCCGCGAGGTGCGGCTCCCGGGCCGGGTCGCCACCGTGCGCGCCGGGGTCGACGAGGTCACGCTCGTGCTCCGGTCGGGCGCCGAGGTCAGGCTCGGTGACACGGGCGACCTGCGCCTGAAGCTGGCGATCGCGCAGCGAATCCTCCGTGCGGAGCCGACCTCCATGGCCGCGCCGGCCTACCTCGACGTCAGCGTGCCAGAGCGCCCGGTCGTCTCCTCCAACACTCAAGTCGCAGGTTGAGGTTTAGGGTTTGAACCGTCTATCTCAAGTTGACAGCGAGTTTCGGCATCCGTACGCTGCGTTGCAAGGAGGGTCCGACCGCCCCCAATCCTCCACTAAACCTTTAGGTCGGACTGACTCGCCATGAGAGATCGATCCGGGAACTACCTCGCCGTGATCAAGGTCGTCGGAGTCGGCGGCGGCGGCACGAACGCTGTCAACCGCATGGTCGATGCCGGCCTGTCCGGCGTCGAGTTCGTCGCCGTGAACACGGACGCGCAGGCCCTCCTCATGTGCGAGGCGGACGTCAAGATCCACATCGGCGCGAAGGTGACCCGCGGCCTCGGCGCCGGCGCCGATCCCGCGGTCGGCCTGGCTGCCGCGCTCGAGAGCCGTGACGAGCTGAAGGAGGCCCTGAAGGGCGCCGACATGATCTTCGTCACCGCCGGCGAGGGTGGCGGCACGGGCACGGGGGGCGCGCCGATCGTCGCCGAGCTCGGCAGCGAGCTCGAGGCGCTGACCGTCGGCGTCGTCACGCGGCCGTTCTCGTTCGAGGGCCGCCGGCGGCTCGGCCAGGCCGAGACCGGCATCGCCGAGCTTTCGGACAAGGTCGACACGCTGATCGTGATCGAGAACGACCGGCTGCTCCAGGTCGTCGAGAAGAAGACCCCGCTCTCCGACGCGTTCAAGATGGCGGACGACATCCTCCGTCAGGGGGTCCAGGGCATTACCGACCTGATCACCGTGCCCGGCATCGTCAACCTCGACTTCGCCGACGTGCGCACGATCATGCGCGACGCCGGCTCGGCGCTGATGGGGATCGGCGTCGGCCAGGGCGAGAACCGCGCGACCGAGGCCGCCCGCACCGCCGTCTCCTCGCCGCTGCTCGAGGCGTCGATCGAGGGCGCGACCGGCATCCTCCTCAACATCACCGGGGGCACCGAGCTCGGCCTGTTCGAGGTCAACGAGGCGGCCGAGGTCGTCACGAGCGCCGCGGACTCGAACGCCAACGTCATCTTCGGGGCGGTGATCGACGAGAGCCTCGGTGACGAGGTTCGCGTCACCGTGATCGCGACCGGCTTCGGCCGCGCGCGCGGGCGCCGCCCGCGAAGCGCGGCCGCCGCGGCGCCGCTGCCGCAGGGCTCGGGCTCCAGCGAGAGCTTCGAGATGCCGCCCGACGCGCTCGACGTGCCGTCGTTCCTCCGCGACGACTAGCCCGGGGTTTGAACTTCGGTGCGGGCGGCGATACCTCGCCTGCCCTCTCGGGCCGATCTTTCGACATCGGCCCTTGATGACCCGGTCCGCCGCCCCGGCCTCCCAGCCGGGGCGGCTTTTCTTTGGGCAGGCGGCGGCTCGACCCGGGTCGGCCAGGTGGCTTTCATTAGCATCGACGCAGTGCAGACCTCCCAGCGCACGCCGCTCTACGAGCGCCACCTGGCGGCGGGTGCGCGGATGGTTCCCTTCGCCGGCTGGGAGATGCCGGTCCAGTACGAGGGAGTGATCCCCGAGCACCGCGCCGTGCGTACCGACTGCGGCGTCTTCGACGTCTCGCACATGGGCGAGCTCGAAGTCGAGGGGATGATGGCCGTCGATCTGCTCCAGGCCTGCCTCTCGAACGACCTCGCGAAGGTCGACGTCGGCGGCGCGCAGTACACGCTGCTGACGAACGAGCGCGGCGGCGTCGTCGACGACCTGATCGTGTACCGCACCGACGAGTACCGCTACCTCCTGATCGTCAACGCTGCGAACCGGGAGTCCGACTACCGCTGGCTGAAGGAGCGCGAGCTGCGCGGCTCCGACGTCCGCGACGTCTCCGACGAGTACGCGCTGCTCGCCGTCCAGGGGCCGCGCTCGATCGAGCGGCTCGGGCTGCGGGAGGCGAGGCCGTTCACCTGGGCGATGGGTGAGCTCGACGGCGTGGAGGTGATGGTGAACCGCACCGGCTACACGGGCGAGCCCGGCGTCGAGCTCGCGTGCATGGCCGAGGACGCGGCCGGGCTCTGGGACGCCGTCCTCGCGCGCGGCGCCGTCCCGTGCGGGCTCGGCGCGCGCGACACGCTCCGGCTCGAGGTCTGCTACCCGCTGCACGGCAATGACATCGGCCCGGAGCGCGACGCGATCTCCGGCGGCCTCGGCTGGGTCTGCGCGCTCGACAAGGAGTTCGCCGGAGTCGCGGAGCTGCGTCGCGTGAAGGCCGACGGCCCGGCCGAGAAGCTCGTCGCGTTCGTGATGACCGAGAAGGCGATCCCGCGCCAGGGGATGCCGGTCGAGGGAGGCGGCGAGGTCACGTCCGGCACCCACTCGCCGATGCTCGACGTCGGGATCGGGATGGCCTACGTGCCGGCCGGCCGGGCCGAGCCCGGCACCGAGATCTCGATCGACGTCCGCGGCAAGCCGCGCGGCGCCCGGATCGTGCCGAAGCCCATCTACACGAAGGAGCACTGAGTTGGCCGCAACCGAGTCGTACCCGGACGACCTGTCCTACCACGCTGAGCACGACTGGGCCCGCATCGAGGGCGGCGAGGCGACGCTCGGCGTGACCTGGTTCGCCCAGGACGCGCTCGGCGAGCTGGTCCACTACGAGGCGCCGGAGCAGGGCGCGACGATCGCCAAGGACAGCTCCTACGGCGAGGTCGAGTCGGTCAAGGCCGTCTCCGACGTGATCGCGCCGCTCTCCGGCGAGATCCTCGAGGTGAACCAGAAGGTCGTCGACGCGCCCGAGACGGTGAACGAGGATCC
>DAISLG010000138.1:0-6209 GCA_036820565.1 Gaiellaceae bacterium
GGCGACGTCGTCGTGATCTCACGTCCGCCGTACCAGTGGGACGCGGCGACTCCGTCGACCCCGATCGCCTTCTCGCAATTCTTCGGGCAGCACGGCTTCAACCCGGGCCTCGTGAACATCGCGCGGAACGTGAACATGCACTCGACGTTCGTCGCAGCCGGCCCGGGGATCAAGCAGTCGTCGACCCCGGTCGCCGGCGTGCGCACGATCGACCTCGCACCGACGATCGCGTTCATCCTGAACATCCCGGGGCCGCAGAACGCCCGCGGGAAGATCCTCTACTCGATCGTCCCCGGCACGAGCGACTACCGGGAGGCGACGATCCTCGACATCAGCGACTACCACGGCCAGGTGATCCCGCTCTCGGAGGCCTCGGACACCGTCGGGCCGAGGTTCGGGATCGGGGGGTCGTCGTACCTGAAGCCATGGTTCGACGTCTTCCGCGCGGAGGCGGGCAAGGGCAACTCGATCACGGTCACCGCCGGTGATGCGGTCGGGGCGACCCCGCCGATCTCCGCGTTCTTCGGCGACAAGCCGACGGTCGACCTGATGAACCTGATGGGCTTCGACCTGGACGGTCTCGGCAACCACAACTTCGACAAGGGGCAGGACTACCTGCGCAAGACCCTGATCCCGCTGGCGAAGTACAAGTTCCTCTCGGCGAACGTCGTGGACAAGAACGGGAAGACGCCGAAGGAGTGGGCGCCCTCGACCGTCGTGACGCTGAACGGCGTCAAGGTCGGGATCATCGGCTACTCGAACGACGACATCCCCTCGCTGACCAGCCCGGCGGGGCTGACGCCGTTCCACGTCACCGACTCGACGAAGGCGGTCTACGACGAGGCGAAGCGGCTGCGCGCCCAGGGCGTGCGGACGATCGTCGCGATCGGCCATCTCGGTGCGACGGCCGGCACGCTCACGGCGCCGAGCGGCCCGCTGTTGAACCTCGCGAACTCGGTCACGTCCAAGGTCAACACCGTCGTCGGCGACCACTCGGACCAGCAGGTGCTCGCCGCGGGCGCGCACTACTCGTTGATCACGGAGAACCGCAGCAAGGGCATCCGCTTCACGCGGATCCGCCTCGTGATCGACCGCAAGACGGACCGCGTCGTCTACCAGACGGCCGACTGGCACAAGCCGTTCGACATCGGGATCACGCCCGACGGCCCGATCCAGGCGAAGATCGACGCGCTCAACACCCAGCTGACGCCGACGCTGAGCAAGCTGATCGGCAACGCGAGCACGTTCATCCCGCAGGCGGACGTCTGCGGCAATTCCGCAGGCCGGACGTGCGAGTCGAAGGTCGGCGACGTGATCACCGACGCGATGCGGAAGACGTACTCGACCGACTTCGCGATCACGAACTCGGGCGGGCTGCGGGCGGATCTCACGTGCCCGACGACCGACAACCCGAGCGACTTCTGCCCGGCCTACACGCCGCCGCCGTATCCGATCACGCGCGGTCAGAACCTGACGGTGCTGCCGTTCGGGAACGTCGTCGTGACGCTGAAGGTGAACGGCTCGGAGCTGAAGCAGATGCTCGAGAACGGCGTCTCGCGGATGCCGTCCGTCGACGGCCGCTTCCCGCAGGTGTCGGGGCTCTGCTTCACCTACGACATCGGGCGGGCACCGGGCGACCGGGTGACGGCGGCCTTCCGCGCGAATGCGGACGGCAGCTGCACGGCCACGCGAATCGATCTCGGCACGGGCTTCACCTACGCGATCGCCGAGAACGACTTCATGGGGGCAGGCGGCGACGGCTACCCGGTCTTCACGTCGCGGCTGACGACGCAGGGGATCATGGATCAGGTCGTCGCGGACTACATCACCGCGACGGGCACGGTCACGCCGAGCTCCCAGGGCCGCGTGCAGTGCACGGGCGGCGGCTGCCCGGCGATCATCGCCCCGTAACGATCCGCTTCAGGTCCTC
Organism: Gaiellaceae bacterium; assembly: GCA_036820565.1. Classification (GTDB taxonomy): domain Bacteria; phylum Actinomycetota; class Thermoleophilia; order Gaiellales; family Gaiellaceae; genus DAISLG01. The sequence continues at coordinate 1,931 of DAISLG010000138.1, forward strand.
GACCTCGGCCGGTGTGAGCTCTCTCCACCGGCCGGGGTCGAGCCCTGCGACCGTCAGGCCCGCGTAGCGGCTCCGGTGGAGGCGCGTCACCGGGTGGCCGACCGCCGCGAGCATCCGCTTGACCTGGTGGGTGCGGCCCTCGTGGATCGTCAGCTCGACGTGCCGGGGGCCGACGCGGCGCGCCTGTGCGGGGGCGGTCGTCCCATCCTCGAGCTCGACCCCCTGCTCGAGCAGGCGCAGCGTCTCGTCGGACGGCTCGCCCTCGACCTGCGCCTCGTAGACCTTGTCGATCTCGTAGCGAGGGTGCGCGAGCCGGTGCGCGAGCTCGCCGTCGTTCGTGAGCAGGATCGCCCCGGTGGTGTTCGTGTCCAGGCGACCGACCGGCACGACGCGCGCCTGGTGCTGCACGAGCTCGACGACGGTCGGCCTCCCCTGCGGGTCGCGCGCGGTCGTGACCGTGCCCGCCGGTTTGTGCAGCAGGACGTAGGCGAGCTTCTGCTTCGCGAGCGGCCGCTCGTCGAGCAGGACGACGGCGTCGGCGCCGACGAACGTGTTCAGCTCGCCGGGCTCGCCGTCGACGGTGACGCGCCCGGCCTTGATCAGCGCGTCGGCGCCGCGGCGGGACGCGACGCCCGCACGGGCGAGCCAGGCATTCAGTCGCATCTGCAGAGTTTCGCTTCCGTCACGCTTCCGTGACGGACACGACACACGTTCCCGGGTACCGTTTCGTGCAGGGGGGCCTCCGCCCCCTGGGGGCACGTGGGGCTACGGCGCCCGCGCGAGCCGGAGCATCGCGACGATCCCGAGCGCCGGCCCGGGCGCGAGGAACGCGAACGCGTAGCGCCAGCCGACCCAGCCCGCGAGCATCGGAATCAGCCAGATCGTGACGACCGTGAGCGTGAACCCGAGCGCGAGCTGCGCCGTGAGCGCGGTGCCGACGTACGCCTGCTCGGCGTGCTCGGTCACGAGCGTCGAGAACTGCGCCGAGTCGGCGACGACGGCAAACCCCCAGACGAGCCCGACCGCGAGCACCAGCCACGGCGACGCGTCGACGAGCAGGCCGATCGAGAGCGCGCACGTCCCCGATACGGCCATGGCGAGCACGGTCGTCTGCTCGCGCCCCCAGCGGTCGCCGAGCACGCCCGCGAGCGCGCAGCCGGGCGCTCCCGCGGCGATCACGGCGAAGGTCGCGAGCGCGGCGTGCATGCGGCCGACCCCGAGGCCGTTCGAGAAGAAGACGAGGAACCACGCCCACATCGCGTAGAGCTCCCACATATGCCCGAAGTAGCCGAGCGAGGTGAGGCGGACGCCGCGGTTCGCGAACACGAGCCGCGCCTGCCGGGGGTCGAACGGCGCACGCGGGAACGGGTACGGGCCCTCGCGGACGCCGGCCGACGCGAGCACCCCACCCGCGACCGTCAGGCCTGAGGTGACGTAGACGACGAGGCGCCAGTCGAGCCCGCCGAGCCCGTTGACGAGGTGCGGGCCGGCTGAGCCGAGCGTGAGCGCGCCGATGAGGATCCCGAGGGCGACGCCGCGATTCGCCCGGAACCAGGTCGCCATCAGCTTCAGTGCCGACGGATACACGCCGGCGAGGAAGAACCCGGTCGCGAGCCGGAGCGGGATCCCCGCCTCGGGCCCGCCCGCCGCCACGAGCCCGAGGTTCGCGGCGGCCGCGCCCGTCGCCCCGCCCAGGATCACGAGGCGCGGTGAGAACACGTCGGCGAGGTTGAGCAGGCTCGAGACGACGGCGCCGCCGACGAAGCCGAGCTGGACGGCGATCGTCAGCCACGCCGCGGTGGAGCTCGACATGCTCCAGTCGTCGCGCAGCTGCGGGATCACGGCGGACGCCGAGAACCACGTCGTCATCGCGAGGACGAGCGCGACAGCGAGGAGAGAGAGCGCGCGCCAACGCACGCGCCGAGTCTACGCGGGGCGCTTCTCGGCGACCGACTCGAGGCGGGCGCGGATCTCGTCCACGTCGGCGCCGAGGTCGTCGAGGCGCGGGAGCGCGGAGAGGCTCTCGAGCGCGAAGACCCGCTCGAACATCGTCGTCGTCCGGTAGCGGATCGCGCCGAACTCGTTCTCGCGGCCGGCCTCGGAGATCAGGCCGCGCTCAGCGAGCCCGGCGACGACGCCGTCGACGTTGACGCCGCGGACGCGCGCGATCTCCGGACGCGAGCACGGGCCCAGGTACGCGACGATCGCGAGTGTCTCGAGCGCCGCCTGCGAGAGGCCGCGCTCGACCGGGCGCTCGAACATGCGCGAGCACGCCTCTGCAGCGTCGCGCGACGCGCGGAAGGCCCAGCCGCCGGCGACGTGCTCGAGCACGATCCCGCACCGCCCCTCTCGATAGCGCTCCGAGAGGAGTCCGATCGCCGTCTCGACGCGCTCGTCGTCGTCCTGGGTGACCTCGACGAGCTCGTCGAGGGAGAGCGGCTGGGAGGCGACGACGAGGAGCGCCTCGATCGTGCGGGCAAGCTGGTCGACGGGGTTCGTCGAGATCAGGCGGAGCGGACGGTCCATTCGAGACTCCTTTCCGAACGTGCACGCGCGACGCGGATCGGCGCGAAGGGGACGGCTTGCTGGAGGGCGATCTCGCCGTTCTTGCGCAGCTCGAGCAGCGCGAGGAACGCGACGGCCTGCTCGACCCGGTCGAGCCGGGCGACCTCGGTGTCGAAGTCGAAGAGCCGGCGGCGGCGGAGGAGCGAGCGGAAGCGCTCGAGGAACTGGGAGACCGGCGGGAAACGAAGCGCCATGTGCGCCGTCGAGACCTGCGGCGGCTCGACAGCCAGCGCGCGCAGGGCGGCCGCGAGCTTCTCCGGCTCCTGCGGGGCCAGCCGGCGCTCCGGCCGCGGCGCGAGCGGCGCCGGGCCGACGCGGAAGTAGCGGTCCTGCTCCGCCTCGAGCCGCTCGGCGAGCCACGCCGCGCCCTCCTTCGCGCGGCGGTACTCGGCCAGGCGCCGGGCGAGCTCCTCGGCGGCCTCCTCGGGCTCGAGTTCCGAGAGCTCGGCGTCCTCGTCCGGGAAGAGTGCGCGCGCCTTCAGCTCGAGCAGCGCCGAGATCAGGACGAGGAACTCGCCGCAGGCCTCCAGGTCGAGCTGCTCGCGCTCGGCCAGGCGCTCGACGAACGCCACCACGATCCCGGCGACGTCGATCTCGGAGAGCGGCAGCTCCTCCTTCAGCACGAGCGTCAGCAGCAGGTCGAACGGGCCTTCGAAGGCGTCCAGATCCAGCTCGAGCTCGCGCACGACCACGCGGAGAAACTAGCGAATGGGTCGGACGCGCCCTTTCGGGATTGCCATCGTCGGCGGCTTCGGCGCCGCGTGGCCGCCGCGGCCGCGGCCGCGCCAGAGCTGCCACCACACGAAGAACGCGAGCGAGGCGACGAGCAGGACGAGCGAGACCCAGAAGTTGAGCCGCTGTCCGAGGAACTGCTTGGAGGGGTCGACCCGCAGCTGCTCCTCGAACAGGCGCCCGAACGTGTACCAGGCGACGTAGAGGGCGAAGAGCCCCGGCGGGCGGATCCGGAACCGGGCCGAGACGGCGAGCAGGACGCCGACGCCGGCGACGTCCCAGAGCAGCTCGTAGAGGAAGGTCGGGTGGAAGGTGGGCGAGTCGAAGTACGCGATCGGCCGGTGCTCCGGGTCGATCTCGAGCCCCCACGGGAGACTCGTCGGCTTGCCGTAGAGCTCCTGGTTCCACCAGTTTCCGAGCCGGCCGACCCCCTGTGCCAGCAGCAAGCCGGGCGCGGCCGCGTCGAGGAACGGCAGGACCGGCGCGCCCGCTCGGCGGATGGCGATCGCGCCGACGACGGTGCCGAGGAAGATCCCGCCCCAGATCCCGAGGCCTCCCTCCCAGACCGCGAACGGGCCCCACCAGTGGTCGGGCACCTCGCTCCAGCTCGTGAGGTCGTGGTAGGCGCGCGCGCCGACGATGCCCGCGGCGACGCCCCACACCGCGACGCGCAGGACGAGGTCCCACTCTCCGCCCGCGCGCACCCAGCGGACGCCGGTGAGCCAGATGCAGGCGACGATCGCCGCGAGCAGCATCAGGCCGTACATGTGGATCACGACCGGGCCGAGGTCGATGACGCCGGTGTGCGGAGAGGGGATCGACGCGACCATCCGCGTGATTCTGCCCACACGGGCGGTCGGCTGCTCTCAAGAGCTCGTTCCAGAATGAAACGCGGTGCCGTCGGGCCGCGCTGCGCGGCGCCTGGCGGTGTCCTCGGTCGCGCCCATAGCCTCAGCTATGAACGCTCCCTGCGTCCGTGCCA
>DAISLG010000139.1:0-6174 GCA_036820565.1 Gaiellaceae bacterium
CCCTGCCGGTGCTCGCCGGTGCGGTCGCCGTCGCCGCGCTCGGCCGCCGCCGCGGGACGCGAAGACGCTAGCCGGCCTCCTGCTCCATCTTCGGGAGCGATAGGGTTCCGCCGCCATGAAGATCGGCGTCGCCAGGGAGATCAAGACCGACGAGTACCGGGTCGCGCTGACGCCTGCGGGCGCGCGCGAGCTGAACCAGCGCGGACACGAGGTCACGATCGAGACGGGAGCCGGCGCCGGGAGCTCGTTCTCCGACGACGCGTACCGTGCCGTCGGCGCGAGGATCGCCTCCGTCGAGGACGTCTGGGGCGACTCGCAGCTCCTGCTCAAGGTCAAGGAGCCGATTCGGGCCGAGTACGGGCGCCTGCGCGAGGGCCTCGTCCTCTTCACCTACCTCCACATCGCCGCCGACGAGCCGCTCACCCGCGCGCTGCTCGCGAGCGGCGTCGCCGCTGTCGCGTACGAGACCGTCGAGACGGAGAACCGGGCGCTACCGCTGCTGGCGCCGATGAGCGAGATCGCCGGGCGCCTCGCCGCGCAGGCGGGCGCCCACTTCCTCGAGAAGCCGGTCGGCGGGCGCGGCCTCTTGCTCGGCGGCGTCCCCGGGGTCGGCCCCGGCCGCGTCGTCGTGATCGGCGGAGGGATCGTCGGCTACAACGCCGCCGTGATCGCGCTCGGGCTCGGCGCGCAGGTCACGATCCTCGACCGCTCGGTCGACCGGATGCGCCACCTCGAGGAGATCCTCTACGGCCGTGTCCACCTGCTGATGAGCTCGAGCCTCCAGATCGAGTCGTCGGTCGCGGAGGCCGACCTCGTGATCGGGGCGGTGCTGATCCCCGGCGCGCTGGCCCCGAAGCTCGTGACGAAGGAGATGATCGGGGGGATGAAGGACGGCTCGGTCGTCTGCGACGTCGCGATCGACCAGGGCGGCTGCTTCGAGACGTCGCGCGCGACGACGCACTCCGAGCCGGTCTACACGATCGACGGCGTCACCCACTACTGCGTCGCGAACATGCCCGGCGCGGTGCCCGTCACCTCGACGAAGGCGCTCACGAACGTGACGCTGCCCTATGTCGAAGCGATCGCCGACCATGGCCTCGCCGAGGCGGTCTCTCGCGACCCGGCGCTCGCGAAGGGCGTGAACGTGCTCGACGGCAAGCTCACGTACGAGGCGGTCGCCGAGGCTCACGGCCTCGACTACTCGCCGCTCGGCGAGGTCCTGCGGCTCGCCGTCTAGGAGGCTTCCGGCTTCTTCGCCGGAGAGATCTTCACGACCGCCCACGTGACCGCCGCGGCGAGCGCGATCACGCACGCGATGAAGAAGACGATGCCGATCAGGCCGAGGGCGGTGGTCACGCTTCGTAGAATAGCCCCATGCCGCGGGCCTGCGTGATCGTGTTGGACGCCGTCGGAGCGGGAGCGCTGCCGGACGCCGCCGAGTATGGGGACGAGGGGTCGGACACCCTCGGTAACGTCGCGCGCGCCGTCGGCGGGCTCGACCTGCCCACGATGGAGGCGCTCGGGCTCGGCAACGTCGCCGCGCTCGAGGGCTGCTCGCCCCAGCCGGGCGCGCCGGCGATCGCGGGGCGCCTGCTCGAGCGCTCGAAGGGCAAGGACACGACCACCGGCCACTGGGAGATGATGGGCGTCGTCACGTCGACGCCGATGCCGACCTACCCGCACGGCTTCCCGCACGACGTGATCGACCCGTTCATGCACAGGACCGGGCGCGGCGTGCTCGGGAACAGGCCCGCGTCCGGGACGGAGATCATCCAGCAGCTCGGCGAGGAGCATCAGCGCACGGGCAAGTGGATCGTCTACACCTCGGCGGACTCCGTCTTCCAGCTCGCCGCGCACGAGGAGACGATCCCGCTGGAGGAGCTCTACGACGCCTGCCGCGGCGCGCGCGAGATCCTCACCGGCAAGCACGCGGTCGGCCGGGTGATCGCGCGCCCGTTCGCGGGCTCCCCGGGCCACTACGAGCGGACGACGAACCGGCACGACTTCTCGCTCGAGCCGCGGCGGCCCAACTATCTCTCGCTCGTCCGCGAGGCGGGCAAGAGGGTCTACGGCGTCGGCAAGATCTCGGACATCTTCGCCGGCTGCGACATCGACGAGTCGTTCCCGACGAAGTCGAACGTCGAGGGGATCACTCAGACGGAGCGGCTCCTGCGCGAGCTGGACGACGGCTTCGTCTTCACGAACCTCGTCGAGACCGACCAGCTCTGGGGGCACCGGAACGACCCGGTCAACTTCCACCGCTGCCTCCAGGATTTCGACCGCCGGCTGCCCGACCTGCTCGACGCGCTGCGGCCGGGCGACCTCCTGATCCTGACCTCGGACCACGGCTGTGACCCGACGACCCCGTCGACGGACCACTCGCGCGAGCACGGCCTGCTGCTCGCCTATGCGGAGGGCAAGAACGCCGCGGGCCGCATCCACGAGGGCGAGTTCGCCGACATCGGGGCGACGGTCAACGCGTGGCTCGGCGGTAAGGCTCCGTCCCGCGGCATCCCGGGCCAGCCGTTTCTCGAGTCGTGAGCACGGGCGACTCGATCCGCCTCGACAATCCGCTGCTCGTTCGCTGGGAGTACGCGAGCGAGGAGCGCCTGGCCGTTCGCAACAAGCTCCAGCAGGAGCTGATCGAGGGCGTGAACCCCGACGACGTGATCGTCGCCGCGGCCCGAGAGGCCGAGCCCGGGCGGCTGCTCGACGTCGGCTCGGGCACGGGGGACCTCGGCGCGCGGCTCGTACGAGAGCTCGGCTCCGAGCTCGAGCTCGTCTGCGTCGATCTCTCCGAGCGAATGGTGCGCCTCTGCCGCGAGCGAGGCCTCGACGCGCGCGTCGCCGACGTCCAGGAGCTCCCGTTCGACGAAGGCGAGTTCGACTGCGCGGTCGCCGCCTGGGTGCTCTACCACGTCGCCGACCGGCACCGCGCGCTGGCCGAGCTGGCCCGAGTCCTGCGCCCGGGAGGGCGGCTGATCGCGGCCACGATGGATCACGACTACCTCCGCGAGCTCTGGGAGCTCCTCGGCGTCGATTCGGACATCGGCGTCGGCTTCAGCGGGGAGACGGGCGAGGAGCAGCTGCGCCCGCACTTCGACGTGGTGGAGCGGCGCGAGGCGAACGGCGCGCTCGTCTTCCCGACACCGGAGTCGATGCGCAGCTACGTCGCGGCGACGATGACGCGCGCGCATCTCGCCCCCGACGTGCCGTCGTTCGAGGGCCCGTTCCGCGCGACGGCGCATCACACGATCTTCATCGCGGAGAAGAGCCGGTGAGCCTCAACGATCCGGCGGTCGTCCGGGAGGAATACTCGACCGAGGCCGGGCTCCGGGGCCGGGCCTCGGCGTACGAGCACGTCGAGGGGCCCGACGCCAACGACCTTGCGCTCGCCGCGGTCGTGGAGGCGTCGCCCGCCCGCGTGCTCGAGGCGGGCTGCGGCTGGGGCGGATTCTCGCAGCGGATGATCGAGGAGCACGGGCTCGACGTCCGCGCGGTCGACCTGTCGCCGCGGATGGTCGAGCTCGCGCGCGAACGCGGAGTCGACGCGCGTGTCGCCGACGTCCAGGAGCTGCCGTTCGCCGACGCCGCGTTCGACTGCGCGGTCGCGAACTGGATGCTCTACCACGTGCCCGACGTCGACCGGGGGGTCGCGGAGCTGGCGCGCGTGCTCGAGCCCGGCGGCCGGCTCGTCGCGGTGACGAACGGGATCGAGCACCTGCACGAGGTCTACGAGCTGCTGGGAGCGGAACGCACGCTCTCGCCCTTCAGCGCCGAGAACGGGGAGGAGATCCTCCGCCGGTCGTTCGCCACCGTGGAGCGCCGCGACTCGAGCGGGTGGGTCACGTTTGCGGATCGCGACGCCGTGCAGCGTTACGTCGACTCGGCGAGGGTGCTCCGCCGCCAGGTCGAGGTCGTTCCGCCGTTCGACGGCCCGCTCCGGGTCCGGCGCGCGCCGTGCGTGTTCGTGGCGACGACGTGATCCACCCGGCGGAACTGATCGGACGCAAGCGGGACGGCGAGGAGCTCTCGGACGAGGAGATCTCCGAGCTCGTGCTCGGCTACGCGCGCGGGGAGATCCCCGACTACCAGCTGGCTGCGTTCCTGATGGCCGTCTACTTCCGCGGCCTCTCGAGCGCGGAGACGTTCGCGCTCACCGACGCGATGATCCGGAGCGGCGAGACGATCGACCTTCCCGCCGCGCTCGGCCGCAAGGTAGTCGACAAGCACTCGACCGGAGGCGTCGGCGACAAGACGTCGCTCGCCGTCGGCCCGATCGTCGCCGCCTGCGGCGTCCCGTTCGGGAAGATGAGCGGCCGGGGTCTCGGCCATACGGGCGGTACCCTCGACAAGCTCGAGTCGATCCCCGGCTTCCGCGTCGAGTTGACGATCGACGAGTTCGTCGCGCAGGTCGCCGAGGTGGGCATGGCGATCATCGGGCAGACCGCCGACCTCGTTCCCGCGGACAAGCTCCTCTACGCGCTGCGTGACGTGACCGCGACGGTGGACAACGTCTCGCTGATCGCGGCCAGCATCATGTCCAAGAAGCTCGCCGCCGGAGCGAATGCGGTCGTGCTCGACGTCAAGGTCGGCGACGGCGCCTTCATGAAGACGATCGAGGACGCACGCGCGCTCGCCGAGGCGATGATCGAGCTCGGCCGCCGCGCCGGGGTCGAGGTCGTCTGCCTGCTGACCGACATGAACCAGCCCCTCGGGGCGGCCGTCGGCAACGCGCTCGAGGTGCGCGAGGCGGGCGCGACCGTGCGCGGCGAGGGGCCGCCCGACTTCTCGGAGCTCGTGCTCGACGTGGCCGCTCGGCTGATCGCCATGTCGGATCTCGGCGTCGGCGCCGGGGAGGCGCGCCGCCGCGCCGAGCAGGCGATCGCCGACGGCTCGGCGACGGCCGCGTACGAGCGCTGGATCCGCGCGCAGGGCGGCGACCCGGACGAGGCCGTGCTGCCGCGCGCGCCGGTCGTCCGCGCGGTCGCCGCGCCCGCGGCCGGCTACGTGGCGTCGCTCGGTGCGATCCGGATCGGCAACGCCGCGCTCCAGCTCGGCGCCGGGCGCGAGACGAAGGAGGACGCGATCGACCACGCGGTCGGCATCGTCTGCCTGCGGAAGCGCGGCGATGCGGTCTCCGCGGGCGAGTCGCTCGCAGAGATCCACGCGCGCGACGAGGCGTCTGCCGAGCAAGCCGCTGCGCGCGTCCTCGACGCATACGAGCTCGCCGCCGAGCCGCCGCCGGCCCGCCCGGTGCTGCTCGAGGTCGTCACCTAGCCCGCCGTGCCGGAGCTGCCCGAAGTCGAGACGGTTCGTGCCCGGTTGGCGCCGCTCCTCGAGGGGCGGCGGCTCGACCGCGTCGAGATCCACGACGGGCGCCTGACACGCCCGTTCGATCCGGTCGAGGTCGCCGCCGAGCTCCAGGGCGAGCGTGTCGCCGCGCTCGAGCGCCGTGGCAAGTATCTGATTGTTCGATTCGAGAGCGGTCGCTGCCTGCTCGTTCACCTCCGGATGACGGGGAGCCTTCGTCACGCGCCGGGCGGATCGCTCCCGGACGATCCCCACCGACGTGCTGTTGTCAGGTTAGACGACGGATCGGACGTCGCCTACCGGGATGTCCGCCGGTTCGGCACCTGGCTGCTCGTCGAGCCCGGGGAGCTCGACGACTACATCGCCGCCCGGCTCGGCGAGGAGCCGCTCGGGCCCGCGTTCACGGCCCGGTCGCTCGGGCGGCGGCTCGCCGGACGCACCGCCCCGGTGAAGGCCGCGATCCTCGACCAGCGCAACCTCGCCGGCGTCGGGAACATCTACGCCGACGAGGCGCTCTGGCGGGCGCGGATCCACCCGCTCCGGCCCGCGGGCGAGCTCGACGAGGCCGAGCTTCGCGCGCTCCACCGCGGGATCCGTCGCGCGCTCGAGGCCGGGATCGCGCGCCAGGGCGCGACCCTGCGCGACTACGCGCAGCCCGACGGGTCGCGCGGCGGGATGCAGCACGAGTTCAAGGTGTACGGCCGCGAAGGCGAGCCTTGCGACCGCTGCGGGACGCCGATCGAAAAGACCCGCGCGGGCGGCCGGGGCACGTGGTACTGCCCGTCGTGCCAGGTGCGCCAGGTGCGCTAGGCGGCGAGGTCGTCGAGGTCGCCGGAGCGGTCGAGCCGCCAGAGCTCGGTG
>DAISLG010000140.1:0-6154 GCA_036820565.1 Gaiellaceae bacterium
AGCCGTTGCTCGAGCGGGTCGAGACGATCGTCGCGGCGGGCGAGCGTGCGGAGGAGCTGGCGCTGCGGTTCGTCTACGCCGGGGTGCCGCGCGACCGGATCAGGGTCGTCGGGCCGCTCGAGGCCGCGCTCGACGAGGCGCTCGAGCTGACCGCCCCGGGCGAGGAGCTCCTGTGCCTGCCGACCTACACCGCGATGCTGGCGCTGCGCAAGCTCGTCGCGGCCCGCGGCCTCGTGCGCAACTACTGGGAGAGCGCGGCGTGAAGATCCGGGTCGCCCATCTCTATCCCGACTACCTGAACATCTATGCCGACCGCGGCAACATCGCCGTGCTGTCCCGCCGGGCGGAGTGGCGCGGGCACGAGTTGGAGGTGCGCGCGCTCGGGATGGACGACGCGGTCGAGGCGGGCGCTCACGACCTTTTCTACGTCGGCGGCGGACAGGACCGCGAGCAGGCGCTCGTCTCGACCGATCTGGCGGCGAAGGGCGACCGGCTTCGTCAGGCAGTCGAAGCGGGCGCCGCCCTGCTCGCCGTCTGCGGCGGCTACCAGCTGCTGGGCCGGTACTACCGGGACCTCGCCGGCACGGAGCTGCCCGGTGCCGGGCTGTTCCCGCTGCACACGATCGCGGGCGAGCGCCGGATGATCGGCGACGTCCTGCTCCAGTGCGAGCTCGACGGGAAGCGGACGATCGCCGGGTTCGAGAACCACGCCGGGCGGACCCGCCTCGACGACGGCGCCGAGCCGCTCGGCCGCGTCCTGGCCGGGTTCGGCAACGACGGCGAAAGCGGCTACGAGGGCTGCCGGGTCGGCCGGGCGATCGGCACGTATCTCCACGGCCCTCTGCTTCCGCGGAACCCGTGGCTCGCCGACTGGCTGCTCGTGCAAGCGCTCGCCCACGCGACCGGCCTGGAGCCGCGGCTCGAGCCGCTCGAGGACGAGCTGGAGACGAAGGCGCACGCGGTCTCGGCGGAGCGCGCGCGGGCCCGCGGTGGCCGCTTCTAGGAGGCGCCGCTCACGGCACCCAGATCGGGCCGAGGTAGACGACCGGGTCGCCGGGTTGCCAGCGCTGGAGGAAGCGAGCGATCGGCGGGTGGAGCACGATCTCGTCGAGCTCGTCGAGCCCGAACAGGCGATGCCCGCGGACGGCGGCGTCCTCGGAGGTCACGGTCTCGAGCGACCGGCCCTCGAGATCGCCCGCAAAGATGATGTGGACGACGTGCTTGGCGGCGAACGTCCGCTGCGGCGCGATCGAGTCGGCGATCGCCACGGGGCCCTCGACCGGGATCTCGTCGAAGATCCCGACCTCCTCGCGCAGCTCGCGATGGAGCGCGTCGACGAGGCTCTCGCCCGAGTTGACGCCCCCTCCGGGCAGCAGCCAGTACTCCTTGCCGGGCTTCTCGTGGCGGCACAGGAGCACCCGCCCGCCCCAGCTCAGGATCGCCGAGACGCGGATCCTCGGCTCGCTCACGCGCGCGACGACCCGAAGCCGCGCACGCCGCGCTCGCTCGCCGGCAGCTCGTCGACCTCGACGAACTCGAGCTCGGGCACCGGCATGATCACGAGCTGGGCGATTCGCATCCCCGGCTCCACCACGAACGGCACCGTGGGGTCGGTGTTCAGCAGGATCACGCGGAGCTCACCGCGATAGCCGGAGTCGACGAGCCCGGGCGTGTTCACGATCGTGATCCCGTGCTCGATCGCGAGCCCGGAGCGCGGCTGGACGAAGCCCGCGTGACCCTCGGGGATCGCGACGGCGAGGCCCGTCGGGACGAGAGCACGCTCGCCGGGGCCGAGCTCCACGCGCTCGCACGCGGCGAGGTCGAGGCCGGCGTCGCCCGAATACGCCCTCGCCGGCAGGTACGCGTCGTCGCGCAGCTTGTGGATCGGCAGGCGGATCATCGGACGAGGGTCTCGGCCCGCGACTCGGCGACGAGGTACGGCGCGAAGCGCACGAGGTCGCGGCGCGGCAGCCGGGCGCGGATCAGGACGCCATCCTCGGAGTCGACCCGCTCATCGATCGGCATCCCGAGCGCGTACAGCTCCGCGAGCTTGCCTCCCTCCTCGTACGGGAGCAGCAGCGCGACGAGCTCGAAGCGGTCGGCGAAGCGGTCGGCCAGCCGGGCGCGCAGCGCGTCGAGCCCCTCGCCGGTGAGCGACGAGACCTGCACCGACCCGGGATGGCGGTTCGCAAGCCGGCGGCGGCCGAGCGCGTCGACGGCGTCGATCTTGTTCAGCACGAGCTCGAGCGGGATCTCCCCCGCGCCGATCTCGCCGAGGATCGCGTCGACGGCGGCGATCATCTCGTCCTGGCGGTCCTCCGGTGCCGATGCGTCGACGACGTGCAGGACGACGTCGGCGACGAGCGTCTCCTCGAGCGTCGTCGCAAAGCCCTCGACGAGCTTCGTCGGCAGGCGCCGGATGAAGCCGACCGTGTCCGTGACGAGATAGCGGCGTCCGTCGTGCTCGAACCCGCGGGTGGTCGGGTCGAGCGTCTCGAACAGGCGATTCTCGACCGAGACGTCCGCCTGGGTGAGCGCGTTCAGGAGCGTCGACTTGCCGACGTTCGTGTAGCCCGCGAGCGCGACCGTCGGGGTCTCGTTCCGCTGCCGCTCGCGGCGCCGGGTCGAGCGCTGCTTCTGGAGCTCCTTCAGCTTGCGCCGGAGGACGGTGATGCGCCGCCGCGCGAGCCGCCGGTCGGTCTCGAGCTGCGACTCGCCCGGGCCGCGCGTGCCGGCGCCGCCGCCGACGTTGCCCTGGCCGCCGCCGAGGCGCTCGAGGTGCTTCCACATGCCGCGCATACGCGGGAGGTTGTACTCCAGCTGCGCGAGCTCGACCTGGAGCTTGCCCTCGGCACTGCGGGCGTGCTGCGCGAAGATGTCGAGGATCAGCTGGGTGCGGTCGACGACCCGCGCGTCGAGCGTGTTCTCGAGGTAACGCTGCTGCGCCGGATCGAGCTCGTCGTCCACGATCAGCGCGTCCGCGCGCGACTCCCCGAACGCACGTTTGAGCTCCTCGATCTTGCCCTTGCCGACGTACGTCCGCTGCGCCGGGCGCGGGCGGTGCTGCACGATCGAGCCGACGGGCCTGACGCCGGCCGTCCTCGCCAGCTCCCGGATCTCGGCGAGCTCCTCCGTCGCGTCCGCGCCCTGAGCGAGCACCGCGAGCACGAACCCGCGCTCGGGCTCAAGGTCGTGTGACGTCACGGAGAGGATTATGCCCGCAGCCAGGCAGAATCCCCTCATGCTCGCCGAACGGACGCTCGAGCTGGTCGACACGCCGTCGGTGAGCCGGGACGAAGCCTCGATCGCCGAGGTCGTCGCCGCGGCCGTCCCGCTCGAGCTCGTCCACCGTGACGGAGCCTCGCTCGTCTACGCGACGCCGCGCACCGGGAAGCCGCTGATCCTGCTCGCCGGGCACCTCGACACCGTGCCCGCGCAGGGCAACATCCCGGGCCGGATCGAGAACGGCGCCGTACACGGGCTCGGCGCGAGCGACATGAAGGGCGGCGTCGCCGTGATGGTCGAGCTCGCCCGCTGGGCCGCCGATGCGGCGCTGGCCTACGACCTTGCCTTTCTGTTCTTCCCGCGTGAGGAGCTCGGCCCGGACGAGAACCCGCTGCCGGCGCTGTTCGACGCCGTGCCGCTGCTGACCGAGCCCTCGCTCGTCGTCGTGCTCGAGCCGACCGACAACACGATCCAGGCCGGCTGCGTCGGCAACCTCGTCGCCCGCGCGGTCTTCGAGGGCCGCTCCGCCCACTCCGCCCGCCCCTGGCTCGGCGTCAATGCGATCCGGCTCGCCGTCGAGGGCCTGCGCGAGGTGGTCGCGCTCGAGCCGGTCGACGTGGAGATCGAGGGGCTCGTCTTCCGCGAGGTGCTCTCCGTCACCGAGATCCACGGCGGGATCGCCTCGAACGTGATCCCCGCCCTCGTCGAGTGCACGCTGAACTTCCGCTACGCGCCGAACCGGACTGCGGCGGAGGCGGAGGTTCGCCTGCGCGAGCTCGTGCCGGGCCGGGTCGACGTCCTCCACAACGCGCCCGGCGCGCACGTCGCGGTCGGGTCGCCGCTCGTCCGGCGTCTCCGCGAGGTCGGCGGCTTCGCCGTCCAGCCGAAGCAAGCGTGGACGAACGTGTCCGACTTCGCCGCCCGCGGCCTCGATGCGATCAACCTCGGCCCGGGCGCGACCCGGTATGCCCACACGGTCGACGAGCAGGTCGAGATCGCCGAGCTCGAGCGGACACTCGACGCGCTGACGCGATTCGTTAGCGTCTAGCCCGTGCGCGTCTCCCCGATCCTCAGCGGCCTCGACGCGTATCCGTTCGTCCGGCTCGAGGAGGCGAAGCGGCGCGCGGAGGCCGAGGGGCTGACGCTGATCGACTTCGGCAAGGGCGACCCGCGCGAGGCGACCGACCCGATCATCCGGCGCGCGCTCGTCGAGTCGCTCGAGGAGGTCTCGTCCTACCCGCTCGCCGCGGGCCTGCCGGAGCTCCGCGAGGCGGTCGCCGGCTGGGTCGGGCGGCGGTTCGGCGTCGAGCTCGACCCGGCGAGCGAGCTGATCCCGACGCACGGCAGCAAGGAGGCGATCTTCTCGTTCGCACAGGTGGTGGTCGACCCGGCGAGCGAGAAGAACCTCGTCGTCACGACCGAGCCGGGCTATCCGGTCGCCGAGCGCGGCGCCCTCTTCGCCCACGCCGGGCACCGGGCGCTGCCGCTGCTCGAGGAAAACGGCTTCCTGCCGGATCTCGCCGCCTTCGCGGACTGGGACCGGGTCGCCGTCTTCTGGGTCAACTATCCGAACAACCCGACGGGCGCGACGGCGCCACTCGAGTTCTTCGAGGAGCTGGCCGGGCTCGCACGCCGCCACGACTTCTATCTCGCCTCGGACGAGGCCTACTCGGAGCTCTGGTTCGACGAGCCGCCCGTCTCGGCCCTCCAGGTGGCCGACCGGCGCAACGTCGTCGTCTTCAACACGCTCTCGAAGCGCTCGTCGATGACCGGCTACCGGTCGGGCTTCGTGGCCGCGGAGCCCGGGCTGATCGACGCGCTGCGAGCGTACCGGCCGACCGTCGGGACGGCGCCGCAGGAGTTCGTCCAGCGCGCGTCGGTCGTCGCGTGGGACGACGAGGAGCACGTCGAGCGGACGCGGGAGATCTACCGGCGCAAGCGCGACGTCGTCGAGCCGGCGCTGCGCGAGAGCGGCCTGCGGATCGCCGCCAGCCAGGCGACGTTCTACCTCTGGGTCGAGGTCGAGGACTCCTCGGAGGAGTTCGCCCGCCGGCTGCTCGAGCATGGCATCGTCGTCGCGCCCGGCTCGTTCTTCGGTGCGGCCGGCGAGGGGTTCGTGCGGTTCGCGCTCGTGCCGACCCAGGCCGAGTGCGAGCGCGCAGCCGAGATCTTGCGGGAGGTGCTGTGGACGTCGAAGACGTAATCGCGCGACTCGACCGCGGCGAGGTGCGGGTGGCCGAGCCGGACGGCGACGACTGGAAGGTGAACACGGAGGTCCAGGAGGCGATCCTCGCCTACTTCCGGCTGCGGCAGATGGAGCCGCGCGAGGTCGGCCCGTTCGAGTACCACGACAAGATCCCGCTCAAGTCCGGCTACGAGGCGCTCGGCGTGCGCGTCGTCCCGCCCGCGGTCGCGCGCTACGGCTCGTTCCTGTCGCCCGGCGTCGTGATGATGCCGAGCTACGTCAACATCGGCGCCTGGGTCGGGCCCGGGACGATGGTGGACACGTGGGCCACGGTCGGCTCGGGTGCGCAGATCGGCGCGAACGTCCACCTCGCCGGCGGCGTCGGGATCGGCGGGGTGCTCGAGCCGCCCGGCGCGCGGCCGGTGATCGTCGAGGACAACGCCTTCATCGGCTCGCGTTGCATCCTGACCGAGGGCGTCCGCATCGGCGCGGGCGCCGTGCTCGGCCCGAATGTCTCGCTGACCGCGTCCGTTCCGATCATCGACGTGACGGGCCCCGAGCCCGTCGAGCACCGTGGCTACGTCCCGCCGCGCTCGATCGTGGTCCCGGGCACGCGGCCGAAGGCGTTCCCCGCGGGCACGTACCACCTCTCGTGCGCGCTGATCATCGGCACGAGGAGCGAGGCGACCGACGAGAAGGTGAGCCTGAACGACGCCCTGCGCGAGTTCGGCGTCGGTTCCTAGC
>DAISLG010000141.1:0-2653 GCA_036820565.1 Gaiellaceae bacterium
GGATCTGCGCCTTGTTCGTCCAGTAGTCGAGCTGCATCTTCGAGATGCCGGCGACCTGACAGACCTGGCCGAGGTAGAGGTCGATCCCGGACAGGCGCCGCGTGACGTCGACAGGCTCGAGGCGGATCTCGTACTTCGGCATGTCCATCACTGCTTTTACCTTTCGTTGTGGCGCTTGATATTCCTTACAAAGCATCGTCCACAACCTTGCAAAGCGCATGGGCCTGACGGCCTATCTTCGCGGGACCGCGGGTCCTACCCCGTTTCGGCGAGCGAGCAGGGGTGCCAGTGCCGCCGCGCCGACGACGATCGAGGCCACCGTGCGGTACGACGAGTTGTACAGATGGTCGGTCACCGGGTTCCGCGAGATCCAGTAGACGACGACCAAGCCGCCGAACGAGAGCGCCGTCCAGAGCGCCGCGAACGCCGCCTGCCGCCGCCGACCCAGCATCACCGCCGCCGCGAGCGCGACGAGCGCGAGCGGCGCGAGCAGCCCGAAGCGCCCGGTGTCGAAGGCCTGGCGCAGCAGCTCGCCGGCCGCCGCGCCGACGCGTCCCGCGTGGCCCGAGAGGTACGACGGGCTGGCGACATCTCCGAGGGAGTAGTCGGAGGTCGTGATCCCGTGGACGCCGAGCCAGATCCGCCACGGAAGCACGAGGGCGAGCGTCGCCGCCGCCGCTCCCGCGACCGCGCGCCGGCGACCGCGCGCGACCACGGCGAGCGAGACGTACGCGGCGAGCGCGAACAGCTCACCCTCGTTTTTCGTCAGCGCGCCCGCCGCGAGGAGGATGGCGGCCGCGGCGAGGAGGCCCGGCTCGTCCGCCGCGAGCCAGGCGCCGAGCGCCGCGACGCCTAGGGCGAGGAAGAGCGCGAGCGGGATGTCGGCGTAGTTCGTCGAGAGCTGGCCGGGCACCGCGGGCGCCGCGAGGATCGCCGCCAGCGTCGCGGCGACGACGAGCGGCGGCGCGTGCGGCCGCAGCAGCGTCCAGTAGCCGGCGGCGAAGGCGACGGCGAGGCCGAGCAGCTGGAGGTGGAGCAGCGTCCCGTCGAAGTGGCCGAGCGCGCGGGCGTCGATCGCCTGGAGCGACGGCAGGAGCAGCGGGTACTCGAGCTTCGGGTAGCCCGCGTTCGCGAAGAGTGCGGTCGCGGCGCCGCCGAAGTCGTAGAGCCCCTGCGCGCGGGTCGCCCAGATCGCCCAGCCGTCGAACTCGACGAGCGGCTTGACCGCGAACGCACGGGCGGCATGGGCGAGGATGACCGCGGGCACCGCGAGCGCCGCGAGCGCCGCGACCGCCCCGCGCGCGGACGGCCGACCGGGCCGCCGCCGCAGGAATCCCGTGACCAACGAGACCGCCGCCAGCCCTGCGAGCGCCGGCAGCCCCACCGCGACGCCGACGAGCGCGAGGTGCGCGGAGACGATCCCGACGGCGGCGAGGCCGACGGCGTAGGCGAGCGGGGACGGCGTCAGCCCGAGCCACGGCAAGAGCCCGAGCCCGACGCAGAGCTCCAGCACGTTCACGAGCAGGATCCGCGTCACCGGAACAGCCTCGAGACGAAGATCGACTGCTTGCCGGCCCGTTCCTGCGAGCGGAAGCGGAGGTGGAGCAGGCTCGGGTCGGCTCCGAATGAGAGGACGACGTTCGCGTCGTCGAGGTTCCGCTCGTAGATCGCCGGCAGCAGGTAGAAGCGCGCGACGCTCGAGACCGCGGCGGGCAGGTCGAGGAAGCGCCCGAAGCCCGTCTGCTGCACCTGGAGGTAGTAGCGGTCACCCGGCCGGAGCCGCGCGCGATAGAAGTCGAAGACCTGCATCGGCAGCGGCATCGCGTCGCCGAACGCGTGCTCGCGCCCCTGTGCCGAGAGGCCGGCGTAGGCCTCGCGCTGACGGCTGAGGTCGCGCCAGGTCCCGGGCAGAGTCGAGACGGTCGACGCGAGTGCGACGACGAGGACGAGGGCGACGGCGAGGCGGCTCACGGCCGCGATTATCCACGCTCCGGTTAGGCTCACCACGTGGCCCTGCTCGAATCCAGCGCCGCCCACGGCGACGAGTTCGACCGCCGCACCGCGCGGATGGAGACGCTCGTCCGCGAGCTGCGGGAGCGCTCCGCGCAGATCGCGGCGGGCGGCGGCGAGCAAGCGACCGAGCGGCACCGCTCGCGCGGCAAGCTGCCCGCGCGCGAGCGGATCGACCGGCTCGTCGACCCCGGCAGCGCCTTCCTCGAGTTGAGCGCGCTCGCCGCCTGGGAGCTCTACGAGGGCGCGGCGCCGTCGGCGGGCATCGTCACCGGGATCGGCGTCGTCGAGGGGCGCGAGTGCGTGATCGTCGCGAACGACGCCACCGTCAAGGGCGGCTCCTACTTCCCGCTCACGGTCAAGAAGCACCTGCGCGCGCAGGAGGTGGCCGAGCAGAACCGGCTGCCCTGCATCTACCTCGTCGACTCCGGCGGCGCCTTCCTTCCGCTCCAGGCGGAGGTCTTCCCCGACCGCGACCACTTCGGACGGATCTTCTACAACCAGGCGCGCATGTCCGCCGCCGGGATCGCGCAAATCGCTGTCGTGATGGGGTCGTGTACCGCCGGCGGCGCGTACGTGCCGGCGATGAGCGACGAGACGATCATCGTCCGCGGCACCGGGACGATCTTCATCGGCGGCCCGC
>DAISLG010000141.1:2663-6141 GCA_036820565.1 Gaiellaceae bacterium
CCCGCCGCTGCCGGCGTCACGATCATGAGGAAGAGCCCCTGCGGCGGACGTGACGGCGGAGGAGCTCGGCGGCGCCGACGTGCACGCGCGCCGGTCCGGCGTCGCCGACCACTACGCCACCTCGGACGAGCACGCGCTCGCGCTCGCGCGCCAGATCGTCCGCAACCTCCACGGCCGCAAGGAGGCGCCCTGGGCGGTCGCCGAGCCGGAGCCGCCCGCCGTCGACCCGGCCGGGCTCTACGGCACGATCCCGGACGACCACCGCACGCAGACCGACGCGCGCGAGGTGATCGCGCGGATCGTCGACGGGTCGCGCTTCGACGAGTTCAAGACGCTGTACGGCGAGACGCTCGTCTGCGGCTGGGCCCGGATCGAGGGCTACCCGGTCGGGATCCTCGCGAACAACGGGATCCTGTTCGCGGAGTCGGCGCAGAAGGGCGCGCACTTCATCGAGCTCGCCTGCAAGCGGAAGGTGCCGCTCGTCTTCCTGCAGAACATCACCGGTTTCATGGTCGGCAAGGAGTACGAGGCCGGCGGGATCGCGCGCGACGGCGCGAAGCTCGTGATGGCGGTCGCGTGCGCGGAGGTGCCGAAGTTCACGGTCGTCACCGGCGGCTCGTTCGGGGCCGGCAACTACGGGATGTGCGGCCGCGCGTACTCGCCGCGGCAGCTGTGGATGTGGCCGAACGCCCGCATCTCGGTGATGGGCGGCGAGCAGGCGGCCACCGTCCTCTCGATGGTCGGCGACGCCGACCCGGAGGAGATCCGGCAGAAGTACGAGGAAGAGGGCAACCCGTACTACTCGACGGCGCGCCTCTGGGACGACGGCATCATCGACCCGCTGGACACGAGGCGCGTGCTCGCGCTCGGGATCTCCGCGTCTCTCAACGCGCCGATTCCGGAGACGACGTTCGGCGTCTTCCGCATGTAGCCGACGCGGCCCGGGGGACATGGCCGGGGTCTGACCCCGGCCATGACTCAAGTGGACTGGGCTCCGGACGGAGGCACGCGGGTTGGCGGCGCACAGACACGTCCGCGAAGGACATGACGGGGGTCAGACCCCGGACTTGTCCGAAAGGTACGTACGATTTCGGTATGTACGTCCGCCTCGTGCTGTGGAACCTCGCCGACTCGACGGCGACGATCGGGGAGCTTCGCCGCTACCTCCGCGACGAGTCCGTCGACCAGTTCGAGGAGGTGCAGGGGCTGCGCTTCAAGGCGTGGATCTCGGACGAGGTCACCGACCGCTGGGGCGCCTTCTACCTCTGGGAGTCGCGCGAGGACTCCGAGCAGGAGCTGCCGAGCCGCGCGCGCGAGCTGATCGGCAAGCCGCCCGACCTCGTCGACGAGTTCGACCTCGAGGCAACCGTCGAGGGCCGGCACGAGGCCGAGGTGCTCTCGCGGCTAGGCCTCGCATTCGAATGAGCGCGCTCCGCGTCGAGCCGGACGCCGACCTCCTGCGCATCACGCTCGCGCGGCCCGAGCGCCGCAACGCCTTCGACGCAGCGCTGATCGAGGAGCTCACAGCCGCGTTCGCCGACGTCGGTGACGTGCGCGCCGTCGTCCTCGCCGGGGAGGGCCCGAGCTTCTCGGCGGGCGCCGACGTCGAGTGGATGCGCTCGTCTGCCGACCTCTCCTACGACGACAACGTCGCGGACGCGCGGCGGCTCCGGGCGATGCTCGTCGCGATCGACGAGTGCCCCGCGCCGGTCGTCGCACGCGTCCAGGGGCACGCGCTCGGCGGCGGTGCGGGCCTCGTCGCGTGCTCGGACGTCGTCGTCGCGGCCCCGGACGCGGTGTTCGGGTTCTCGGAGGTCAAGCTCGGGATCATCCCGTCGGTGATCTCGCCGTTCGCGCTAGCGAAGATCGGACCGGGCGCGGCGCGGCGCTACTTCGTCACCGGCGAGCGCTTCGACGCCGAGACGGCGCTCCGGATCGGGCTCGCCCACGAGGTCGACGCGGAGCTCGACGCCGCCGTCGACCGGATCGTCGGCGAGCTGCGCTCCGCCGGAGCGGAGGCGGCGCGTCATGCGAAGCGCCTCGTGCTCGACCGCCCGGACGGCGAGGAGACGGCCCGGCGGATCGCGGAGCGCCGCACCTCGGACGAGGGGCAGCGGCTGCTCCGGGCGTTCCTCGACCGGCCCCGCTAGATTTCACATCGGGCCTCGAGCTCCTAACGGACGCGGACGACGACCTCGGGCCCCGGCTGTCGCGCCGCCGCGAGTCTGAACGCCGTTGTGAACTGTGGGCGCACGACGGCCCTGAACCGCCCGTTCGAGGCCGGATGGACGAGCGCGACCGGCTTCCACGATCCGTTCGAGAGCCGCTCCTGCACCCGCACGCGCGCGAGCCGGCGGACGAAGCCGGTCAGCTCGACGGGCCTCCCGCGCCGCGCCGCGGCCTTCGGCGGGTCGAGCGAGAGGACGCGGAGCTCGAAGAAGCTCGACCGGAGCCCGAACGCCGACCGGAACTCGTCGGTCGTGACCGGCCTCGACCCGCCCGAGCCGAACGCCCTGAGCGAGACGACGCGGCCCGACGCGTTCGTCTGCGCGCGCACGTCGCGCAGACCCGGGACGTGGAGCTTCGCGGCGAGCTCCGCGGCGGTCACGGCCTCGACCCAGTGGTGATGGGGAGAGATCGCGTCGAATGGGTCCCGCACGGAGACGAGGTAGGGCTTCGCGGTATGCCAGGCGTCCAGGCTCGACGAGGTGCGCCCGCCCGAGGTCGAGTGGTAGTACGCGGCGATCACGTGGCCGCGGTAGGTCAGCACGTGCCCGGCGGTCGCGCCGATCGCGAGGTTGGTCTCGCGCGTCTCGGCGGCGATCCCACCGTAGACCTGGCTGCGCGTGTCGGAGAAGAGGTCGAAGTCACGGCCGGGCCTGATCGTCGCGAGCGCGTAGGAGCGGGCGACGACCGCCTGGGCCTCGTACGCCTGGATGTGCCAGTGGCGCGGCATCTCGCGCGGGACGACGGCGCGGAGATAGCGGTCGAGCGGGAGCCGATTGACGGCGGTGAGCCGCCCGCCGCGGCGGATCAGGACGATCGCTCCGCGGTAGCCCTTGCCGCCGAGCGTGACCGGCGCGGCGCCGGGCTCGAACCGGAGCGGCGGCCGCAGCGCGCGGAGCTTCCCCCCGGCCCGGAGCCGCAGCCGGACGTCGAGGACGTAGCCGTGGGGCGCTAGCCGGAACGCTCGCCCGCGCGCGTCGCGCACGCGAAACGGCATCGGCGAGCCGACGCGCACGCCCGTCACGCCGTTCGCGAGGAGCACGCGCACCGGCCGTGGCCGGACGACGCGGGAGACCGTGTGCGGGTAGTAGTGCGCCAGGATCCGGCCGTAGCCGTAGCCGTGACGCGCATAGCCCTCGGCGCCCCACTGGCTCATGCCGACGCCGTGACCCCAGCCGTGGCCGTCGATCACGAAGATCGAACCGGCACTCGCGCACGGCGGCAGGGCCAGCGCGAGCGCAAGTGCTCCAAG
>DAISLG010000142.1:0-6037 GCA_036820565.1 Gaiellaceae bacterium
CGGCCGCGTCGCCCTGCGAGATGCCGCGGCGACCGGTTCCTTGCGTTTCCGGCGGGATCTCCCGCCGAAATCTACGGAAAGGTGTCGCGCTACCGGTAGTTGCGCTTGTGCGTGGGCTTCGGCTTCTTCGGCTTCTTCGGCTTCTTCGGCTTCGGCTTCGGCGCCAGCGACGCGCTCGAGCAGCCCTGCACGGCGTTGTCGGCGGCCGCGCGCACGGCCCCGAGGCTCGCCTTCGGCGTGTCGTCGGTGTAGTAGACGCCCGACTGCCACTGGCCGAGGCCGGGCTCGTCGGTGACGTGGAAGAGCAGCATGATCCTGACGTTCGGCTGGCAGGCGACGAGCCCGATCGCCTCGCTGTACCGGCGCCCCTGGAGCGACTCGGAGATCGGCTTCGTCTGCGCAGGCTCGACCGAGTCGTAGAGCGCGGCCTTCTCGCCCGGGATGACCGAGTCGAGCCCGTACTCGTCGTAGATGATCGGGAGCGTCGAGCCCTTCTGCGCGGTGCCGTTGAACGCCTGCCCGAGTAAGCCGACGAGCTTGCCGTAGTCGGCGATCCCGATCGAGCTCGAGTTCGGGTGCGCGAAGCTGGGCGCCTGGCTCGAGTTGTCGCCGTAGGGGTGGAACGCGAACATGTCCATGATCGGCGCGGCGCGGTGGCTCAGCCGGTACGCCTTGCCGAGGTCCGGGATGAACGTCGTCGGCGAGTGGGTCTGGCGCCCGGAGTTCGCCTTGTCCTGACCGCGCGGCGAGACGGAGCCCCCGATCACGTTGATCTGCGGGTTGACGGCCTTGAGCGCGTCGTAGGTCTGCGCGAGCAGCTTCTCGTAGGCGGGGGCGGCGAGGTCGACGCCCTTCGGGCTGAACTGCGGCATCCAGAAGAGGTTGAGGTTCGGCTCGTTGCCGACGATGAAGTCGGTCACGCTCGGGATCGCCCGTGCGATCGACGCTGCGTACGCCGCGGACTGGGCGCGTGCCGCGGCCGTCGTGGGCGTCGCCCGGCTGAACTGGTAGACGGAGATGATCACGCGGATGCCGTTGAACTGGCCCGCGATCGCGGCGTTCCGGAGCGCGTCGAGCTCGCCCGGGCCCGGCTCGGTCTGCGGCGGTGTCCAGACGGTGCTGAGCCGGATCGCCTTCAGGCCGGCGAGCCGTGCGAGGTCCATCTTCGACTTCGCCACGAGCGGGTCGACGCTCTTCGCGGCATCCTCGGTCGCGCCGACATAGAGCTTCGCCGGGAGGATCGGGATGGGCACGGGAGCCGGCGCCGGCGCGGGTACCGGGTCGGGCGGCGGCGGCGGCGGCGGGTCTCCATCCGCGAAGGACGGGGCCGCAAGAAGCAGGGCCGCCGCAGCGGCAAGGAGGGTGAGTCGGAGGGACACGCGAGGACGACCTTAGCCGCGGTCGCCCCGGTTTCCTGCTTTGGAAGTCAGAAATTTACGGAACGCTAACGGATGACGACCGGACCGCTGACGGCGGTGCCCGGCGGGCCGACGTTGACCGTCGCCGTCGCCGAGACGCGCACGCGGAACGAGCCGTGGCGGACGCTCGCGAAGACGATCTGCTTCGTCTTCCGCCCGACGGCGGTGCCGCTCACGGCGGGTGCGGTCGACCCGTCCAGGGAGGCGGAGAAGGTGCAGTCGATCGCGCAGGTGACGAAGGCCTTCAGGCCCGTTCGGGACGGCTTTCCCGTCGTGACGACGACCTTCGGCGTCAGCTGGAGCCCGTCGCATTTCGTCACGATCCCGCGGCGCGACGAGTCCGCCGCCGTCCGCACGGGGTAGAGGCTCGCCTTCGGCGCGCCGTCGACGTAGAACATCCCGGACTGCCACGCGCCGAGCTGCGGCTCGTCGACGACGTGGAAGAGCAGGAGCCCGGTGACGGTCGGCTGGCAGAACGCGAGCTCCATCGCGCGCCGGTAGAACTGCGCCTGCGTGGCCTCGTCGACCGGCTTCGTCGCGGGGATCTCGGCACCCGTGTAGAGCGACATCTTGGTCGCCGGAATCGTCGTCTCGACGCCGAACTCGTCGTAGAGGATCGGTAGCGTCGAGCCCTTCTGCGCGGTGCCGTCGAACGCCTGGCCGAGCAGGGAGACGAGCTTCGGGTAGTCGGCGATCCCGATCGAGCTCGAGTTCGGGTGCGCGAAGTCGGGCGGCTGGCTCGAGTTGTCGGCGTAGGGGTGGAAGGCGAGCGCGTCCATGATCGGGATCTCGCGCCCGCTCGCCCGGTAGGCCGCGCCCATGTCCGGGATGAACGTCGTCGGCGAGTGCGTGTCGCGGCCCGTTCCCGGCTTGTCGACGCCGCGCGGGGCGAGCGCGCCGCCGTAGACCGTCGTCCGCGGCGCGACCGCCTTGATCGCGTCGTAGGCGGTAGCGAGCAGGCTCACGTACGCGCCGGCGGCGACGTCGTGCCCGTCGAGCGGGTCGTACTGTGGCATCCAGAAGCGGTTCAGGTTCGGCTCGTTGCCGATGATGAAGTCCCGGAAGCTCGGGAAGCGCTTCGCGACGTCGGCGGCCCACTTCGCGAACTGCGCCTTGTCCTCGTCGGCCAGCGGGGTCGTCCTCGAGCCGGCGTGCATCAGCGTGACGACGACGCGGATCCCGTCGAACTTCGCGGCCACGGCGACGTTCTTCAGCTGGATCGCCTCGAGCACGCCGACCTTGGTCTGGCCCGGAACCCAGATCGTCGTGATCCGGACGGTGTCGAGCCCGGCGAGCTTCGCCTTGTCCAGCTCCGCCTTCGCGAAGGCCGGATCGGGCGTCTTGACGACGTCCTCGGCGGCGCCGACCGCCATCGCCGGACCGCCGGCGTGCGCCGCGGGAACCGCCAGGAGCAGCAGGAAAAGCAGGATGACCCTCTTCATGACCCGGACTCAGGGTAGCGCGAGGCTAGGCTGACGACGGTGAAGTCGGACGTCGAAGCGCAGCTGAAGGCCGTGCCGGCGAAGCCCGGCGTCTACCTGTTCCGCGACGAACGCGGGGATGTCCTCTACGTCGGGAAGGCGAAGGCGCTCCGCCCGCGCGTCCGTCAGTACTTCCAGAAGGGCTCGAGCGACACCCGCGCGGGGATCAAGCAGCTCGCGGCGCGCGTCGCCGGGATCGAGGTGATCCTCACCGCCTCGGAGGTCGAGGCGCTCCACCTCGAGCAGAACCTCGTCAAGCGCCACCGGCCGCCGTTCAACGTCCGGCTACGCGACGACAAGTCGTTCCCGTACATCGCGGTGACGGTCGAGGACGACTACCCGCGCGTGATGTTCACGCGGGAGCGCCACCGGCGCGGCGTCGTCTACTTCGGCCCGTACGCGAACGCGAAGAAGGTGCGCGAGACGCTCGACGTCTTGAACCGCGTCTTCCAGTACCGCCCCTGCGAGGGGCCGAAGCCCGGCCGGCACAGCGGGATCCCGTGCCTCGACTACCACATCGAGCGGTGCCACGCGCCCTGCGTCGGCTACATCTCGAAGGAGGACTACCGGGCCCTGATCGACCGTGTGATCGAGTTCCTCGCCGGCAACGACCGCCCGATCCGGCGCGAGCTCGAGCAGAAGATGCGCGAGGCGGCCGCCGACGAGCGCTTCGAGGACGCGGCGCGCCTGCGCAACCGGCTGTTCGCCGTCAACCACCTGACCGAGCGCCAGTCGACCGACCGCCGCTCGGTCGGCACGATCGACGTGATCGGGATCGCGGTGGGGGAGGAGCGCGCCGCCGTCCAGGTGTTCCCGCTGCGCGACGGGAAGCTCGTCGACCGCTACGCGTTCCACCTCGAGAACGCGGCCGGCGAGGAGGTCGGCGAGGTGCTGGAGCAGTTCTGCCTCGAGTACTACGGCTCCTCGCCGGCGGTGCCGCCGCAGATCGTCGTCCCTCGGGGCGCGGGCGACACGAGCGCGCTCGCGGAGTTCCTGTCGCAGCGGCGCGGCTCCCGCGTCGAGGTGCGCGCGCCGGAGCGCGGCGAGAAGCGGCGGCTCCAGGAGCTCGCGCAGCAGAACGCGCAGCTCGCGCTCGACTCGGAGGCGTTCCAGTCGGAGGCGAAGCGGATGCGCCGCATCGAGGCGCTCGAGGAGCTGCGCGAGGCGCTGAACCTCGAGTCGCTGCCGCTGCGGATCGAGTGCTTCGACATCTCGAACATCCAGGGCCAGCAGATCGTCGGCTCGATGGTCGTCTTCCAGGACGCGATCCCGAAGAAGGCGCACTACCGCAAGTTCGGGATCCGCGAGCAGGAGGGGCAGGACGACTTCGCGGCGATGGCGGAGGTGGTCGCGCGCCGGTTCGCGCGGGTCGCCGACGGGACCGGGGACGAGTACGACGAGGGGTTTGCGACGGTGCCGAACCTCGTCGTGATCGACGGCGGCAAGGGCCAGCTGTCAGCCGCGCTCGCCGCAATGCAGGCGTACGACCTGCCGCGCGTCGCGGTGATCTCGCTCGCGAAGCGGATCGAGGAGGTGTTCGTCCCGGGCCTGCCCGACCCGATCCTGCTCGACCCGCGCTCGTCGGGCCTCCAGCTGCTCCAGCGGATCCGGGACGAGGCGCACCGGTTCGCGATCGGCTTCCACCGCCAGCGCCGCGACGCGCGGGCGCGCGAGTCGATCTTCGACACGCTCCCGGGCGTCGGCCCGGCGCGGCGCCGCGCGCTCGTCCGCCACTTCGGCTCGGCCGAGCGGTTCCTCGCGGCCACGCAGGAGGAGCTCGAGGGCGTGCCGGCGCTGCCGGCCAAGACGGCGCGCGCGATCTACGCGCAGCTGCACAAGGCCGGGCGCGCCTGACGGCGGAGGCGCCAGCTCTGCGGGGGCCGCGCGAGGCCTTCCGCGTCGCGACGCAGCGGAACTTCGGGCCGTACTTCGTCGGGAACGCGCTCTCCGCGAGCGGGACGTGGTTCCAGAACCTCGCCGCGGCGCTGCTCGTCTACCGGCAGACGCACTCGCCGTTCCTGCTCGGCGTGCTCAACTTCACCCAGTTCGCGCCGCTGCTCGTGCTCAGCCCGTGGGCCGGGGCCCTCGCCGACCGGCTCGACCGGCGGCGCCTCCTGATCGGCTGGCAGCTCGGCGCCGCCGCGCTCAGCCTGACGCTCGGCGCGCTCGCGTTCGCGGGCGCCGCGCCCGTCCAGGTCGTGATCGCGTTCGGGCTCGCGCTGGGCGTGACGAGCGCCTTCTCGGTCCCGGCGCAGCAGGCGCTGGTCACGCAGCTCGTCGAGGAGGAGGACCTCACCTCCGCGGTGGCGCTGAACTCGATGACGTTCAACATCGCCCGCTCGGCCGGCCCCGCGCTCGCGGCGCTCGTCGTCGTGACGCTCGGGATCCCGGCCGCGTTCCTCGTCAACGCCGGCTCCTATCTTTTCTTCGTTGCCGCGCTGCTCGTCGTCAGGCCGCGGCCGCAGCGGCGCGCCGGCGAGACGCGGCTCCGCGAGAGCTTCCAGCTGCTGCGCGACGACCCGAGCCTCGCGCTCTTCCTGCTCGTCGTCGTCGCCGTCGGCTTCGCCTCGGACCCGGTCAACACCGAGGCGCCCGCGTTCGCGCACGCGTTCGGCGTGGCCGACACATTCGCCGGCGCGATCATCGGGGCGTTCGGCGTGGGCGCGGTGCTCGCGGCCCTCGTCGTCGCCGGCCGCGTCGCGGGCTCGCGGGGCCGGATGATCGTGACGCTCTCGCTGCTCGGCGGCGGCGTGATCGGCTTCTCGCTCGCGCCCTGGCTGCCGCTCGGGTTCTTCTTCCTCGTCGTCGCGGGCGTCGGTTACCTCGCGTCGAACGCGGCGGCGACGACTCGGCTCCAGCTCGGCGTCGGCGAGATGCAGCGCGGCCGGATCATGGCGCTCTGGTCGATCGCGTTTCTCGGCCTGCGCCCGCTGGCGAGCCTCGCCGACGGCGCGATCGCGAGCGCGGCGGGCGTGCGGGTCGCGGGTGTCGTCCTCGCCCTGCCGGTGCTCGCCGGTGCGGTCGCCGTCGCCGCGCTCGGCCGCCGCCGCGCACGGGTCGAGTAGCCTCACGGTCGGCGAGATCGAGTCGCGGCTGGACGAGCTCCGGGACGCGAAGACGCTAGCCGGCCTCCTGCTC
>DAISLG010000143.1:0-6032 GCA_036820565.1 Gaiellaceae bacterium
GGGTCTTACGCCCACAAGATGCGCGGGAACGCGGAACCTTGCGGCGTGCCCAAGAAGCTCTAAGGCTCGGTGTGGACGATCACGTCGGCGATCTCGGGATGCTCGCGGCGGATCCGCTCCTCGACCTCGCTGGCGCGGGCGTGGGCGGTCGCGAGCGCGACCTGCGAGTCGAGCCTGAGCGTGAGGAATGCGACGAGGCCCTCGCTCGTGTGCAGGAGCCGGACCTCGCGCGGCCGGAGCCCGGTCGCGTCCACGACGATGCGCTCGAGTGCGGACGAGTCCGCGTCGACCTCGGTGCCCTCCGACGCCTCCGCGAGCGGCTCGAGGTGCGTCTGGACGGCGTCGATCTCGGGGATGGCCGAGCAGATCGCGCGCTCGACCTCCTCGGCGACCGCGTGCGCCTCCTCGAGCGTGAGGTCGCCCGGCAGCTTGAGGTGCAGCGACAACTCGGTGCGCTCGCCGACCGTCACGACGCTGAGGTTGTGGATCTCGCGGACGCGGCGCACGCCGAGGGCGGCCGCGTGCGCGCGCTCGCGCAGGGCCACGTCGCCGCCGGTCGGCTCGACGTGGACGACGACGTCGCTCCTCGGCAGCGCGCGCTGGACGGCGTCCTCGACGGCGTCGGCGACCGCATGGCCCTGGCCGACCGCGGCAGCGGGCGAGACGCCGACGACGACGTCGGCGAAGTGCCTGCCCCCGGCCTGGCGGATGCGCAGGCGGCGGAGGTCGACGACCGGGCGGATCGCGTCGATCGCCCGGCGGGCGCTCCGCTCCGCCTCGGCCGGGGCCTGGTCCATCAGGACGTCGACGTTGCGGCGCATCAGCCGCCCCGCGGCCACCAGCACGAGCACGGCGACGAACAGCGCGGCGACCGAGTCCGCGTTCGGGTAGCCCGCGCGGACGAGCAGGAGCGCTGCGAGGACCGCGACCGAGCCGGCGAAGTCACTGCCGAAGTGGAGCGCGTTCGACGCGAGCGCAGCGCTCGAGAACCGGCGGGACGCGCGCCACGAGACGACCGTGCGGCTGACGTCGATCACGATCACGACGCCGACGACGGCGAGCGCGTACCAGGTCGCCGTCACGTCCGGCGCGCGCGAGCCGACGAGGTGCTGGACCGCCCGGAACGAGATGACGAAGCTCGCCAGCACGAGGATCCCGGCCTCGGCGAGCGCGGCGAGGTGCTCCGCCTTGCCGTGCCCGAACTGGTGGCCGGGATCGGCGGGCCGGCCGGCGACGCCGACCGCGAAGAACGTCAGCAGCGCCGCGACGAGATCCGTGCCCGAGTGGATCGCCTCGGAGATCAGCCCGAGGCTCCCCGTCAGGAGGCCCGTGACGAGCTTGAGCACGACGAGCGCCACCGCCGCAAGCACGGAGACGAGCGCGGTCCGGCGGGGGGAAGCCTCCATGCCGGGGAAGGCTACGTCGTCCGGAGCGGCCAGATGACGACGTCCTGCCGCGCGGCGAGGTGCAGCAGCGGCTCGCCGGCAAGTTCGATCCCCGACGGCGGCATCGTGTTCAGCGCGATCTCCGCCTCGGCGGCCTGGAGCGCCCAGGGCGGATGCTGGATCTCCGCGCGCCAGAGCGCATCGCCGTCGGCGGCGTAGAGGCAGTAGCGCTCCGTCAGGAAGTGCTCGAGCGAGCCCGCCTCCGGGCGGAGGAAGTCCCCGTCGCCGCGGTAGCGGGCGCTGAGCACCGCCGGGTGGCCACGCCCGTCGGAGCGCGCCGACTCGTACGCGACGAAGCCGCCGCCGCGGGCCGCGGTCATCCGCGCCCTGAAGTACGGCAGCCGGTACGAGAGCCGCGCGGCCTCGACCGCGACCGCGCTCCCGGCGTCGAGGCTGAAGAACCAGATCCCGGGCTTGCCGCCGAGCGTGACGTAGGTGCGGACGTTGCACTCCGGGAAGGAGGAGAGGAACGGAACCGGCGGCAGCCCGCGCAGCCGCATGCCGCTCACAACGAAGGGCGTGACGCCGAGCCACGCGTCGCCGTCGAAGGTCTCGAGCCGGAGCCCCGGGGGCAGGTGCGCGCGCAGCGTCCCGGCCGGCACGCGCCAGTGCGCGAAGAGCAGGTCATCCCAGGTCTGGGCCTGCGCCCAGGGCTCGTCCGGCACCGGCCACGGGCGGTGCTCCACGTCCTCGAGCACGGCCGCCTGACGCGCCGGACGCTCGAAAAGATCGAAGGCGAAGCTCATGGCCCGTTCGCGGCCGCGCGGCTGGTGGTTGAACCTCGGTCGGTTCCTAGTACCAGCGGCCGCGGCGGAAACCGCCGAGCAGCAGGCCCAGGATGATCAGTACGAGTCCCAGCAGCACATGGCCGAGGACGAGCAGCACGATCCCGATGACGAGGAGGATTGCTCCGATTCCCATGGCGCCATTGTTGGCCATGCGGGCGAAATGTCAAACCTCGATGCCCGATCTAGAGGTTGCCGCGCAGTGCCTGCTCCCGCTCGATCGACTCGAACAGGGCCTTGAAGTTGCCCTCCCCGAAGCCGCGCGCGCCGTGGCGCTCGATCACCTCGAAGAAGAGGGTCGGCCGGTCCTGGGTCGTCTTCGTGAAGATCTGGAGCAGGTAGCCGTCGTCGTCGCGGTCGACGAGGATCCGCAGGCGCCGCAGGTCGTCCCAGTCCTCGAGGATCTCGCCGACGCGCGCCCCGGCCTCCTCGTAGTAGGCCTCCGGCGTCGACAGGAAGATCAGGCCGCGGTCTCCCAGAGCCTGGACGGTGCCGACGATGTCGCTCGAGGCGAGCGCGACGTGCTGCACGCCGGGGCTGCCCTGGAACTCGAGGTACTCGTCGATCTGGCTCCTGCGCTTTCCCTCGGCCGGCTCGTTGATCGGAAACTTGATCTTGCCCTCGCCGTCCGTCATCACCTTGGACATCAGCGCCGAGTACTCGGTCGAGATCGCCTCGTCGGTGAAGTGGATCATCTCGGTCATCCCGAAGACCCGCTCGTAGAACTCGACCCACTCGTTCATCCGGCCGAGCTCGACGTTGCCGACGACGTGGTCGATCGTCTGGAGCGCGATCCCGCCGCCGGTGCCGTTCGACGACTCGTGGGCGACGTAGCCAGGGAGATAGGCCCCGGCGTAGTCGGCGCGGTTGACGAAGGTGTGGACGTTGTCGCCGTAGGTCGCGATCGTCGCGAGCTCGACGCGGCCGTGCTCGTCCTCGAGCCAGCGGGGCTCGCTGACGCCGACAGCGCCGCGGGAGACGGCCTGGCGGTACGCCTCGCCCGCGTCGGGCACCGTGAGCGCGACGTCCTTGACGCCGTCTCCGTGCAGGCGCGCGAACTCGACGATCTCCGAGTCGGGCTTGAGCCCGCTCGTGATCACGAGGCGGATGTCCCCCTGGTCGAGCACGTAGGACGCCCGGTCGCGGACGCCCGTCTCGGGGCCCGCGTACGCGGTCTTCGTGAAGCCGAAGGCGTGCTCGTAGAAGAACGCCGACTGCTTCGCGTTCCCGACGTAGAGCTCGAGGTGGTCCCAGCCGTCGAGCGGCATGAAATCGGTCGCGCTCACGGCCGTGAGTCTACCGGGGTCGCCCCCGGGGCACCCGACGATTCGACCATGGCGGAGTCCTCGAGGCCGCGCCGGAGCGGCACCTCCTTGATCCCGAAGTACGCCACGAACCAGACGAGCGCGGCGACGACCGCGGCGGCGAGGAAGGCCGGGTGGAGCGCGCTCGCGAGCGACTCGCGGAGCGCGGGCGGGAGCCGGTGGACGAGGCTCCCGTCGCGGGCGCCCCTCGGCAGGCCCTGGTTGACGATCACGCCCATGATCGTGACGCCGAGGGTCGCGCCGATCGAGCGCGAGAACTGCGTCAGCGCCGTGCCCGACCCCATCGCCGCGCGCGGCACCGAGTTCTGGACCGTGATCACGAACACCTGCATCATCGCGCCGATCCCGATGCCGGCGATCACCATGTTGCGGGCTGCCTCGCGGTTCGTCGTGTGCACGCCCATCCGCCAGAGCAGGAGCATCCCGGCGGTGAGCACGAGCGGCCCGACGAGCGCGTTCGGCCGGGTGCGGCCGCTCCGCGAGACCCACTGGCCCGACAGGATGGACGTGGTGACGGCGCCGAGCATCAGCGGCGTCAGCACCGCTCCCGACGAGGTCGCCGAGCTGCCGATCACGCCCTGGACGAAGAGCGGGACGTAGGAGATCGTCCCGAACATCGCCATCCCGACGAGGCCCATGCAGAGAACGCTGGCGGCGACGGTGCGGTCGCGCAGGATCTCGAACGGCAGGATCGGCTCGGGCACGCGCCGCTCGACGACCCCGAAGGCGGCGAGCAGGACGGCCGAGGCCGCGAGCGCGCCGAGCACGTACACGGAGATCCAGGGGTGGTCGCGCCCGCCCCCGACGAGGCCGAGCAGGAGCGCCGTCGTCCCGGCGGCGAGCAGGCCCGCGCCGAGCCAGTCGATCGAGTGCGGCTTGCGGTCGGTCTTCTTCGGCATCGTCAGGCTGATCACGAGCAGCGCGAGGCCGCCGATCGGCAGGTTGATGTAGAAGATCCAGCGCCAGGTGGTGTTGTCGACGATGAAGCCTCCGACCGCCGGGCCGATGATCGACGCCGCCGCGAACGTCGCGCCGATCAGCCCCTGGTAGCGGCCGCGGTCGCGCGGCGGGACGATCGTCCCGATCACCGCGAGCGCGAGCGGGAAGAGGCCGCCGGCGCCGAGCCCCTGGATCGCGCGGAAGACGACGAGCTGCGTCATCCCCTGGGCGACCCCGCAGAGGGCGGAGCCGATCAGGAAGACCGAGATCGCGATCAGGAACATCGGCCTGCGCCCGTAGACGTCGCCGAGCTTCCCGTAGAGCGGCACGGTCACCGTCGTCGCGAGCATGTACGCGGTGAAGACCCAGGAGTACTGGGAGAGGCCGCCTAGGTCAGAGACGACCCGCGGCAGCGCCGTCGCCACGATCGTCTGATCGAGCGCGGCCAGGAGCAAGGTCACCATCAGCCCGGCGTAGATCGCCAGGATGCGTCCGATCGTGAATCGGTATCCCGGGGGCTTCCGCGCCAGGCGCGCTCGCAACGAAGGCATCGAGCGAGGGTACCCGGCGGCGCGAGAGCAGGATCCCGGCAGCGATCGCCGCGCCGCCCGCGACCTGGACGGCGGTGATCCGCTCGGACAGGAGGATCACCGCGAAGATCGCCGCGAGGAAGAACTGGAGGTTCGCGAAGAGGGCGGCGCGCGACGGGCCGACGTGGTCGATCGCAGTGAACCAGAGCACGTTCGTGAGGACGAGCGGGCCGAGGAGGGCGAACGCGAGCACCGCCCACGGGCCCCAGCCGAGGTCGAGCGGCTGCGTCGCGAGCTGCCTCGCGCCGGTCAGGGCGAGCAGGATCCAGGCGAAGAAGAGCACGGACGTACTGATCCGGTAAGGGGAGTAGCGCTCCATCAGCGGCGAGATCGTGACGGTGTAGATCGCCCAGGTGAACGCTCCGACGAGTGCGAGCGCGTCTCCCTTCCAGCTCGCCGAGATCCCTCCGCCGGAGCCGACGGCGACGAGCGCGACGCCCGCGAACGAGACCGCCGCCGCGGCGAGGAACCGGCGCGAGAGCCGCTCGACGCCGACGGCCCGCGCAACGATCGCCGTGAAGATCGGCAGCGTCCCGAAGACGAGCGCGACCGTCGTCGCGGTCGTGAACTTGATCGCGTAGATGAACCCGATCTGGTTGATCCAGAGAACGACGGCGCAGACCGCGATCAGCCACCAGTCGCCGCGCGCGACCCGCAGCGAGCGCTCGCGGCCGAACGTGAACGCCCCGAAGACGAGCGCCGCCGCCCCGTACCGGATCCCGCCGTACGCGAGCGGGTGGAAGCCGTGCCGGAGGACGTACTTCGACGCGGTGAAGTTGAGCGCCCACAGCATCACCGTCACGAGCAGCATCACGTCGGCGGCCGAAAGCTTGCGCACGAGCTCGACCCTAGATGGTTGATCGGAGATTAGCGCTCCCAGCGGCGATGGCTCAGACCAAGCCGGGCACCGTGGTCGGGGTCCGCACGTAGCAGCGCTACGGGCGGGGC
>DAISLG010000144.1:0-6001 GCA_036820565.1 Gaiellaceae bacterium
CCTCGGCGTGCGTCACGGCATCTTCTGCGTCGGCTGCTGCTGGTCGCTGATGCTGCTGATGTTCGCGGTCGGCGTCGGCAACATCGCGTGGATGCTGGCGCTCGGCGCGGTGATGGCCGTGGAGAAGAACGTGTCCTGGGGCCGCCGGCTGAGCGCGCCGCTCGGCGTCCTCCTAATCTGCTGGGGGCTCGTGCTCGTCGCAGCCCACGAATCGATCACGGGAGATAGCTGAAAGTGACGACGGTGACGGAACAGGAGCTGATCACGCAGACCGTCCTCGACTACTTCGAGGGGTGGTTCGACGGCGACGCAGTCCGCATGGAGCGGGCGCTGCACCGCGATCTCGTCAAGCGGCAGGCAGGGGAAGAGCTCGGACTGACGACCAAGCAGCGGATGATCGAGCTGACCGAGGCAGGCGAGGGCAAGGGTGACGCCGCGGATCGGCGCATCGACGTCGTGGTCGAGGACGTGTACGAGGACATCGCCACCGTCACCGTCCGCTCGGCGCCCTACCACGAGTACCTGCACCTCGTGCGCACGCGCGACGGCTGGAAGATCGCGAACGCGCTCTGGCGGGCAACGTGACGGTGCCCGCGCAGAAGACCGCCGCCCGCTCGGCGGCCGAGGAGGCGCTCCTCGACGCGGCCGAGCGACTGCTCGTCGAGGTCGGCCACGCGGGCATCACGACACGGCGGCTCGCCGAGGAGGCCGGCGTCAACCACGGGCTCGTCCACTACTACTTCGGCTCGAACGAGAACCTGCTCGTGCGCGCGCTCCAGCGATTCACGCAGCGGCTGATCGCACGCCAGCGAGAGCTGTACGCGGCCGACATGCCGTTCATCGAGAAGTGGCGCACGGCGATGCGCTACCTGGTGAGCGAGGACATCACCTACGAGAAGGTCTGGCTCGAGCTGCAGGCGCTCGCGTGGAACAAGCCCGAGCTGCGCGAGCACCTTGCGCACGTCAACGCCGAGTGGCGCGCGGTGCTCACGGAGGCGTTCGAGCAGCCGCATCGCGAGCTCGGGATCGAGCTGCCGCTCGAGGCGCTCGTCACGCTCGTCGTCTCGTTCAACGAGGGGATCATCCTCGAGCGGCTGTCCGGGATCGAAGCGGGGCACAGCGAGCTGCTCGCCTGGATCGACGGCTGGCTGGAGGCCCGAGCGTGATCGTCGAGCCGGCCACGGGACGCGAGCAGACGCGGGCGCGTTATCCGGACTCCGAGGGCTATGTCGAACGCGACGGCGTGCGGGTCTTCTACGAGGTCTACGGCGAGGGCGAGCAGACGATTCTCCTCCTGCCGACGTGGTCGATCATCCACTCGCGCTTCTGGAAGATGCAGATCCCCTATCTGGCGCGGCACTTCCGGGTACTGACCTTCGACGGCCGCGGCAACGGCCGCTCGGATCGACCCCAGGAGTCCGATGCCTACCACGAGCGCGAGTTCGCCGCGGACGCCCTCGCGGTCCTGGATGCGACCGAGACGGAGCGCGCGGTGCTCGTCTCGCTCTCGCTCGGCTCGCAGCGTGCCCTCCTGCTGGCGGGGGAGCATCCGGAGCGGGTCGCCGGCGCGGTGTTCGTCGGGCCGTCGCTCGCGCTCGCGCCGGGGCACCCGGAGCGGTCGGTCTTCCCGTTCGACGAGCCGCTCTCTACCGACGAGGGCTGGGCGAAGATGAACGCGCACTACTGGCGCCGCGACTGGCAGGGCTTCCTCGAGTTCTTCTTCTCGCGCTGCTTCACCGAGCCGCACTCGACGAAGCCGATCGAGGACTCGGTCGGCTGGGGCCTCGACACCGACCCCGACACGATGATCGCGCTCTCGACCTGCGACCACCTGACAGAGACCGAGCTCCGCGCGCTGGCAGCGGATGTTCGCTGCCCGGTGCTCGTGATCCACGGCGACGAGGACGCGATCAGCCCGCACGCCCGAGGCGTCGCCCTCGCGGAGGCGACGGGCGGCAGGCTCGTGACGCTGGAGGGCTCCGGCCACATCCCCCTCGTGCGCGACCCCGTGAAGGTCAATCTCCTGATCCGCGACTTCGCCTCGCCTCCCCCGCCCGCGCGGCGCTGGGTGCGTGGCAAGTCGCGCCGCAAGCGCGCGCTCTACGTCTCGTCTCCGATCGGGCTCGGCCATGCGCAGCGCGACGTGGCGATCGCCGAAGAGCTGCGGAAGCTGCACCCCGATCTCGAGATCGACTGGCTC
Organism: Gaiellaceae bacterium; assembly: GCA_036820565.1. GTDB lineage: Bacteria > Actinomycetota > Thermoleophilia > Gaiellales > Gaiellaceae > DAISLG01. Next base: position 2,201 of record DAISLG010000144.1, read on the forward strand.
GCACAGCACCCGGTCACGGCGGTGCTCGAGGCGCGCGGCGAGCGAATCCACCCGGGCAGCGCGTTGCTGGCGAACGAGTCCGGGCACATCGAGAGCGAGTGCGCCGAGCACGACCTGCACTGCTTCCAGGCGATCCGCCGGATGGACGAGATCCTGCTCGCGAACTTCATGGTCTTTCACGACATCGTCCGCGACGACCAGTACGACCTCTGGATCGGCGACGAGGCGTGGGAGCTCGACTACTACCTCCATGAGAACCCGGAGGAGAAGAGGGCCGCCTACGCGTGGCTGACCGACTTCGTCGGCTGGCTGCCGATGACCGACGGCGGCGAGCGCGAGTCGTTCCTCACGGCCGACTACAACGCCGAGATGATCGAGCACATCGCGCGCTTCCCACGCGTGCGTGACCGTGCGATCTACGTCGGCAACGGGGACGACATCGTTCCCGACGCCTTCGGCCCCGAGCTACCGCTGATCCGCGACTGGACCGAGGAGCACTACGACTTCGCGGGCTACGTCACCGGGTTCGACCCGGCCGACTTCGCGGATCGCGAACGGCTGCGCGCCGAGCTCGGCTACAGGCCCGACGAGCAGGTCTGCATCGTGACCGTCGGCGGGTCGGGCGTCGGCGGCCACCTGCTCCAGCGCGTGATCGCGTCCTTCCCCGCTGCGAAGGAACGCGTCCCCGACCTGCGCATGGTCGTCGTCGCCGGGCCTCGGATCGACCCGGCATCCCTTCCCTCGCACGACGGGCTCGAGATCCGCGCGTACGTGAACGAGCTCTACCGTCACCTCGCCGCCTGCGACCTCGCGGTCGTGCAGGGCGGCCTCACGACCTCGATGGAGCTGACCGCGAATCAGCGGCCGTTCCTCTACTTCCCGCTTCGTCACCACTTCGAGCAGAACTTCCACGTGCGCCACCGGCTCGCGCGCTACGGCGCCGGGCGCTGCATGGACTTCGATGCGGCGGGCCCCGACGACATCGCTGCGGCAATCGCCGAGGAGATCGGCCGGGAGGTGGACTACCGCCCGGTGGAGACGGACGGCGCCGCCCGGGCCGCCGCCCTGCTCGCAGAGCTCCTCTAGGAGGCCGACTCCTCGGGCAGCTCTTTCGCGGGCTCGCCCTTGCCGAGCTCGGCCTTCATCTTCTCCAGCTCCGAGTCGACCTGCGGACCCGACGAGAGCTGCGCGAGCTCGCGGTCGAGCTGCGTGTCGCCGGAGGTGAAGTCGTCGAGCGTTCCGGCCGCTGTGAGCTCGTCGAGCGCGCCCGCCCGGGCCTGCATCTCCTCGGTCTTGTTCTTCGCCCGCTCGATCGCGCGGCCCGTCTCGGCGAAGCCCTCGCCGATCCCGGTCGCCGCCTCGCCGATCCGCACCTGCGCTTCCGCGGCCGAGTACTGCGCCTTCATCACTTCCTTCTGCGAGCGGAACGACTCGACGCGCGACGCGAGCTGCTGCTCGCTCGCGATCAGCTTCTCCTGCTGCGCGGTCAGGTCCTGGATCTGCGTGTCGAGGCTCTGGAGCTGCTGCTGGATCGCGGCCTTGCGCTCGAGCGCCTGCCGCGCGAGGTCCTCGCGGTTCTGCGAGAGGGCCTGCCGCGCCTGCGTGTCGAGCTTGACGAGGTTCTGCTCGAGCGTCTTCGTCTGGAGCTCGAGCCGCCGCTTCGCGGTGACGACGTCGGCGACGCCGCGCTTGACGTTCTGGAGCAGCTCGAGCTGCTTCTCGTACGAGTAGTCGAGCGTCTCGTTCGGATTCTCCGCGCGGTCGAGCGCCTTCGACGCCTTCGCCTTGAAGATGTTGGTGAAGCGCTCCCACAGACCGGCCATTCCGTCCTCCTCGTCGGGTTCGGCATTAGCCTATCCCGGGTGCTGATCGAGCGGAGCATGGATCCCGGCTGGCTGTCGAACGCCTACCTCGTCGCGGACGAGCCCGGTGGGACCGCCGTCTTCGTCGACTCGGGCGCGCCGCTCGAGCCGCTGCTCCGCGCCGTCGAGCGCGAGCGGGTCACGCCGACGCACGTCCTGCGGACGCACGCGCACCCCGATCACGTCGCGCACGAGTCGGAGCTCGGCCTCCCGGTCGTGACCGGCTCGCTCTCGACCGGCGGACTCGAGATCGAGGCGATCCCGAACCCGGGCCACTCGGACGACATGGTCTGCTTCGTCGTCGGCGACGCGGTCTTCTCGGGCGACACGCTCTTCAAGGACACGGTCGGCGGCGGCGACTTCGAGCGGGTGCGCGCCTCGGTGATGGAGATCTACATGACGATGCCGCACGAGCGGCGCGTCTTCCCCGGCCACACCGACGAGACGACGATCGGCCGCGAGTGGGAGCAGAACCCGTTCATCCGCGTCTGGCGCGGGATCGAGCCGGAGGGGACGGAGCGCTGCCGCGTGCAGGGCCGCGAGGCGACGATCGTCGTCTGGAGCCCCGACTACGACGGCAAGGGCAAGGCGTGGGTGCGGTTCGACGACGGCCGCGACGCGATCGTCGGCGGCTCGCGCGTCGAGCGCAGCTAGCCGGAAGCGAAACGCTCGAACCGTGCGGCGAGGAGGTCGCGACTCGGCTTGTGCTTCGCCTGACTCGGGGTCGCGAGCGCCGATCCGTGGAACTGCTTCAAGAGTTCCAGCATCGGCCCGTCCTCGTCCTCGAGCAGCCTGGGCGCGACGTGGACGGTGTAGTCCGGCGAGACGCCGACGAGATCCTGGTCGAACGCGCGGTGGTGGATCGTGCAGAGGCTGAGGCCGTTCGAGATCGCCGCGGCGCCCTCGACGGTCGCATCGCCCGCGATGTGCGCGGCGTCGAGCAGGCGGAGCTCCTTCAGCCGGCAGATCGCGCACTTGTCGCGGTAGGCGGGCAGGACGAGCCCGCGGAACCGCGCCTGGTGGAGCCTGACCTTCGCCTCCCGGACGGCGTAGCGCCGCTCGACCGCGTCGGCGATCGGCGCGGGCTCGGGCTCGTCAACCGGGCCGACGAGGCGGCCGACGTCGATCAGCACGCGCGCGGCACCGGGATCGTCGTGGGCGACGTAGGCGGGATAGAGCGCGCGGTACCAGCCGGGCCGAGTCGCGATGAAGTAGACCAGCGGGACGCCGAGCTCGTGCGCCGCGCGAAGCGCCCGGTTGTCGGGCTGGTCGACCGCCCCCGCCCGGTAGGCGTAGAGGAAGCCGAGATCGGTCTCCTCGTCGGCGTACGGCGACTTCGACGACGTGTTCACCGACAGGGCGGCGGGCCCGCTCTGCGCCGCGGCGCGGAAGATCCCCTTCTGCGGGCTGAGGTACGGCACCCGCTGCCCCTCGAACGGGAAGCCCTCGTCCAGCCCGCCGCGGTACGGGATGTCGTCGCCGAACCGCGCGCGCAGCACCTCGAGCCACAGGAAACACGACATCCTCAGGTGCTCGTCGCGCACCGCGCGATCCTACGGGACGACCGCGGCCTTGAGCAGGTCGCGTGGCGGGTCGGCGAGGAGCGCGGGCACGTCCTCGAGCCGGACGCGATGGGTGATCAGACGCTCCCACGGATACGCGGCGCTCGCGAGGAACGCGAGCGCGGCCCTCACCGTCGCGGGGGTGTGGTGGAACGCGCCGCGCAGGGTCAGCTCCTCGTAGTGGAGCCGCGTCGCGTCGACGGGCACCTCGGTCCCGCCGGGAAGGCCGCCGAAGAGGAGGACGGTGCCGCCGGGCCGGACGAGGCGGAGCGCGTCGCGCCAGGCCTCCGCGGTGCCGGCCGCCTCGATCACGATGCCCGCGCCCGCGCCGTCGCCGGGCTCGGCGCCGAACTCCGAGACGAGCGCGAGCCGTTCGG
>DAISLG010000145.1:0-5960 GCA_036820565.1 Gaiellaceae bacterium
GACGGCCGCGTCGAGCGCTTCCTCGAGAAGCCGTCGTGGGGACAGGTCTTCTCGGACACGATCAACACGGGGATCTACGTGCTCGATCCCGAGGTGCTGAAGCACGTGCCGGCCGACCGCCCCTACGACTTCTCCAAGGAGCTCTTCCCGCTGCTGCTCGAGATGGGGCGCCCGATCTACGGCTACGTCTGCGACGGCTACTGGCAGGACATCGGGAACTTCGAGCAGTTCCGCCAGGCGAATTTCGACGCGCTCGAGGAGCGCGTCCGCCTGAGCATCCCGGGGATCCGCTTGCGCGGGAACATCTGGATCGGCGAGGGCGCGCAGATCGACATCGACGCGATCGAGGGCCCCGCCTACATCGGCCCGGACTGCCGGATCGCGCCCGACGCGACCGTCGGCCCGTACTCGGTGCTCGGCCGCGGCGTGACGCTGCGCGACGGTGCGCGCACGAGCCGCACCGTTGTCGACGCGTCCACTCACATCGGCCGCAGCTCGATCGTCGAGGGCGCGGTCGTCGGCCGTTCCTGCGACATCCGCTCGCACGTCCGCATCCAGGAGGGCGTCGCGGTCGGCGACGAGGTCACGATCGGTGCCGAGAGCGTGATCGCGCCCGGCGTGCGCATCTACCCGTACAAGGAGATCGAGTCCGGCGCGTACATCCACGAGAGCCTGATCTGGGAATCCCGCGCCTCGTCGGCCCTGTTCGGGCGCGACGGCGTCACCGGGCTCGTCAATGTCGACCTGACGCCGGAGATCGCCGTGCGGCTCGGGACGGCTCTGGGAACAGCGCTCAGGGGCGGCGCGCGCGTCGTCGTGAGCCGCGAGGCGCAGAAGGCGTGCCGCCTGATCAAGGTCGCGATGGTCGCCGGCCTGAACGCTGCCGGGGTCGACGTCGCCGACCTGCGGATCATGCCGGCAGCGGTCGGGCGCCACGTGCTGAAGGCGGAGGCCTACGACGCGGGCTTCCACGTAGGTACCAGCGGCCTGAACGCCGAGGCGGTGCAGATCCGCTTCTTCGAGCCGCCGGGCATGGAGATCACGGCGGCGCTCCGGAAGGAGATCGAGAAGCACTTCACGCGGCTCGAGCTGCGCCGCGCGGGTGCGGCCGAGGTCGGCTCGGTCAGTTACCCGACCCGCGTCCGCGAGAGCTACGTCCAGGACCTGCTCGGGACGCTCGACTGCGACGCGATCCGCGCCCGCGGGTTCCGGCTTGTGGTCGACTACGGCTACTCGGCGGCGTCGTTCATGCTGCCGCTGCTCCTCGGCCCGGTAGGGGTCGAGGCGGTCTCGACCCATGCCTTCACGTCGGAGCGCACCGAGGAGCCGTCGCTGGAGGCCTCGCTCGAGCAGACGAAGCGGCTCGTCACCACGGTCGCCGCGGATCTCGGCGTGATCTTCGACCGCGCGGCGGAATGCCTGCACCTGATCGACGAGACCGGGGAGGAGATCGGCGTGCACCAGACGCTGCTGCTCTTCCTGCGGCTGATCTCGACGAACGGCGCGCGCGGCAAAGTCGCGTTCCCGATCACCGTGACGAGCCAGGTAGACCGGCTCGTCGAGGGGTCGGGGCTCGAGGTCGTGCGCACGCCGACGTCGCTGGCCGACCTGACGAGGGCCGCGGCCGGCGAGGGCGTCGTCTTCGCGGGCGCGGTCAGCGGGGGCTACGTCTTCCCCGACTTTCTGCCGGCCTACGACGCCGTCGCGAGCCTCTGCAAGCTGCTCGAGCTGCTGGCACCGGCCGGCAGGCCGCTCTCCGAGCTCGTCGCCGAGCTGCCGGCGCCGACCCTCGTCCACCATCATGTTCCGTGCCCGTTCGCCCAGAAGGGCCTCGTGATGCGCGTGCTGAACGAGCGGCTCGCCGACCGTGAGGTCGACCTGCTCGACGGGATCAAGGTGTTCGACGAGCGCGGGTGGGCACAGGTGCTGCCGGACCCGGACGAGCCGCTCGTCCACATCTACGCAGAGGGCGAGACGCAGGAGGCGTCGGAGGAGCTCGCGGGCGAGTTCCGAAGGACGGTGGAGGAGATCATGGCAGCCGACGAGACCGCTGCAGAACTTCCAATCTCAGGTTGAGGTTGACCCTTGGAACGCTTGCTGCTTTACTGAGTTCCCCGACCGAAAGGCGCCCGTGGAAGTCCTGCCCGACCTCGCAACGCTCTCCGACGCAGACCTGAAGGAGCTCATCCGAGATCTGGTGCGCCGGGAGAACGAGGTCTCGTACGAGCGGCGGCTCCTGCACGGCAAGATCGACATCCTGCGCGCCGAGCTCGTCGCGCGCCTCCAGAAGTCCGTCGGCGCGGGGGAGAGCCCGCTCGCCGACGTCGACGTCGCGAAGCTGACGGAGATCCTCACCTCGAAGGCCCCGATGCCGACCGAGGACGAGCTGGCGTGAGCCACGTGTACTGCCCGGAGTGCGGCTTCCAGAACCAGGAGGCCGCAAACTACTGCTCGAAGTGCGGCGCGCTGCTCGTCAAGGACGACGGCGGCACCGACCAGACGATGACGTACACGCCCGAGGAGGTCGAAGCCGACCCGTCGATGTCCCTGGACGAGATGGGGATGGAGGGCCCGGCGCTCGTCGTCCGCTCCGGCGGGGGTCGCGCGGGGGAGAGCTTCCACCCGGCCGGCGAGCGCACGCAGATCGGCCGCTCGCCCGACTGCGAGATCTTCCTCGACGACGTCACCGTCTCGCGCAAGCACGCCGTGCTCGTCCAGGCGGACGGCGAGTTCACCGTCGAGGACCAGGGCAGCCTGAACGGCACCTTCGTCAACAAGAAGCGGATCGACTCCGCGAAGGTCGAGAACGGCGACGAGCTCCAGATCGGCAAGTACCGCCTGACCTTCCTCGCCAAGTGAGCGCTGCGGCCCCCGAGAAGACGGGCGACCGCCTGCTCACGATCGGAGCGGTCTGCCGGCGCCTGCGGGCGGACTACGTGGACATCTCGATCTCCAAGATCCGCTACCTCGAGGATCAGGGCCTGCTCGCGCCTCGGCGCACCCAGGGCGGCTACCGCCTGTTCAGCGAGGAGGACGTCGAGCGCCTCGACACGATCCTCCGCCTTCAGCGCGACGAGTTCCTGCCGCTCCGCGTGATCAAGGAGGAGCTGGCGTCGCCCCAGTCCAAGGAGCGCAAGCGCCGGCGCCCCGTCGGTCTGGTCGGCGCCGAGGAGGAGCTGACGCTCGACGAGTTGTGCAGCCGCGCCGGCATCAGCCCCGCCGACGCGAAGGAGCTGGAGGAGTTCGGCCTGCTCGAGCCGAGGAGCGAGGGCGGCGAGAAGCGCTACCCGGAGGGCGACGCCGAGATCGCGCTCGCGTGCATCCGCCTGTCGAGCTTCGGCATCGACCCGCGCCACCTGCGCACCTTCCGAACCGGTGCCGAGCGCGAGGCCGGTCTGCTCGACCAGCTCGTCGCCCCGTCGCTCCGCTCCCGTAACCCCGAGCGGCGCGCGGCCGGGCTCGACGACCTCCAGCGGCTCGCCGAGCTGTCACAGGAGCTGTCGCAGCTCCTCTTCTGGCGCGCGCTTCGCCACGTCGCGACCGGCTGATGTCGCTCGACACCCTCAGGGCGAAGATCCGCGACGTCCCGGACTTTCCGAAGCCGGGCATCGTCTTCAAGGACATCATGCCGATGCTTGCCGACCCGGACAGCCTGCGCGAGTGCGTCGACCTGCTCGCGGAGTGGGCGGCGCCGCGCAAGCCCGACGTCGTCCTCGGCGCCGAGGCGCGCGGGTTCATCACGGGCGGCGCGCTCGCGTGCAAGCTCGGCTGCGGCTTCGTCGCCGCGAGGAAGCCGGGCAAGCTGCCGTGGCGGACGGTCAGCGTCAAGTACGCGCTCGAGTACGGGTTCGACTCGCTCGAGTTGCACGCGGACGCGATCGCGCGCGGCCAGCGGGTGCTCGTCCACGACGACGTGCTCGCGACGGGGGGGACGGCGAAGGCGAAGTGCGACCTCGTCGAGCAGCTCGGCGGGGAGGTCGTGGGCGTCGAGTTCATCATCGCGCTCGACTTCCTGAACGGCGTCGACCGCCTCGGCGGCTTCGACGTCCACTCGCTGCTCAGCTACTGACCCTGGGGCTCGACGTCCGGGCTGCCGATTAGAACGGCAGGATGTACGACGCGCTGACGACCCGGTACACGTTCCCGTGCCCGGTGCACGGGGAGGCTCGCGTGCGGCTGTCGGCGTTCCGGCGGCTGGAGCGGCTGCCGGGCGCGGCGCACCCGGCCGTCTACCTGATCGAGTTCGCCTGTGGGTGCGGCGCCGACCATCCGGGCCTCGTGGCGCACGACGAGCTCGACTGGGCGCCTCTCGGCCTCCGGGAGGGCGCGTTCCTCAACCTGATGACCGCGAGGCTCGACCGGGTCTCGCACGAGCTTGCAGACGCCGCTGCGCGCCACATCGGCGCCGGCGAGTGGCCGTGGAGCTTCTTCTGCTACCCGGAGGAGCGGCCGCGGCCCGTCTTTCCGTCGTCGTTCCTGCTGCTCGCACCCGGAACGGTCCGCGGCTCGGTCGGCGTCGCCGTCCGCTGCCCGGTCTGCTCGGGCGTCTCGGTGAACCTCGTCAGCCCCGAGCATCTGGACCTGCCGTTCCACAACGATGCGGAGATCGGGGTCGTCGAGCATGTCTTTGCCGCGGACGCGGGCCAGGCCGTCGAGGCCTTCCGCGAAGAGCTCTATTCATCCCGTTTCGACGCCCGCCGGCTGGCTCTAGACCAGAACGAGGGATGAAGCGGGCGGTGCCGCGGCGCCGATAGAAACGCTGTGATCGCCGCTCAGCCGCACACCGATGATCGTGGCTCGACGCTGCTCCTGGCCCACTGCGCCGCGTTCGGGGAGGGCCGTCCGCCGGCTGCCGAGCGCCTCGTGCAGCAGGTCGGCGCCGAGCTCGCGCGCCTGCTCATGTTCGCCCTTGCGGGCGATCAGGGCCGGCGCGGCTCCTCTTCGCCGTAGATCCGGACGAGGAGGAAGATCGCGCACGCGGCGAGTGCCGCGAGGATCACGGACGTCGCCTGGGCGACGCCGACGGAGAGCATCCCGAGCCAGAGGAAGAGGCCGAGGCCGAGGGCCCAGATGAACGAGATCACGCCGTGGTCGAAGCTGGGAGGGCGGAGGTGCATCGGCGTGATCCTAGTCGAAGCGTAAAAAGGCAAAAAAATTCACCGAGCCCGCGGCGGTTTCGTCCCCCGCCCCTGGTGGCCTTCGGGTTGCCCCTACGGTCTCCCTGGACGGCTTCGACCTACTTCCGCTCGGTGCTCGGTGCAAGAGCAAACCTAGGGGGTCGGCCTGGTCCTTGCAAGGCCTGTCCAGAGAGAAAACCCGCACTGTGCGAGAACTTCCATTTTCACTGATCCGGGCAGCGGTTCTTGCAGCATGCTCTGGACCAAAAAAATTCACCGAGCCGGTTGCGCTTTCGTCCACTGCCCCTGGTGACTTTCGGGTTGCCCCTACGGTCTCCCTGAGCCGCTTCGACCTACTCGCGCTCCGTGCTCGGTGCAAGAGCAAACCTAGGGGGTGGAGCCCGTCCTTGCAAGGCCTGTCTGGAAAGGAAACCCGCTCTTTGCGAAAAGTTCTGTTTTCGCCGTATCAAAAAGCGCATCTTGCAATGCGCTCTAATGCTGCGACGGGGCGCTCGCAGGGCGTCCCAAAAGGTCGAAGCAGGTCGTGGCCGAAGGCCACACAAATCCTTAAAAAAAATTCACCGAGCCGGTGGCGCTTTCGTCCGCCGCTCCTGGTGACTTTCGGGTTGCCCCTACAGCCTCCCTGAGCGACCTCGACCTACTCGCGCTCCGTGCTCGGTGCAAGGGGAAATCTAGGGTGCCGCGGCAGCTCGTTCAAGCGCCGGCGGAAACGAAAAGTCGCAGTTTGCGGCCTCGACGTTTTCCACATCTCCACATTCGGCCGGGGGAGCTGGGGACAACTCGATCACCGGTGCCGACTTGACATAACACACGTTATCGTGC
>DAISLG010000146.1:0-5954 GCA_036820565.1 Gaiellaceae bacterium
ACCACGACCTTCCCTTCCTCCGCAGCATGGTCAACCACGCCTACAACTGGCGCGTCAACGCGTTCGAGGCGGACGTGCCGCTCGCTCGCTACGTCGACAACTGGGGCCGCCCGGGCGACACCGCGGTGATCGCGATCGACCAGGGTCACCCCGTCGGCGCGGCCTGGTACCGGCTCTTCAGCGCGAACGCGCCCGGCTACGGCTTCGTCGACGAGCAGACGCCGGAGCTCTCGATCGCGGTCGTCCCGAGCAGGCGCAAGCACGGCGTCGGACACGAGCTGATCGACGGGTTGCTCGCACGCGCCCGAGAGGACGGCCACGCGGCCCTCAGCCTGAGCGTCGAGAAGGGCAGCCCCGCCGTCTCGTTCTACGAGCGCCTCGGCTTCGAGCGCGTGAGCGAGAGCGAGCACGCCCTGACGATGCGAGCCGACCTCTAACACACCCCGGTCACCCGCTGGGCGAGCGAGGGCGGGTCGACGGCGAGCAATTCGGGCACGGTCACCGGGAGCAGGTGGCGCGCGTGGAGCAGCCGCAGGATCCGCGGGAGCGCGGCGATCGTCGCGGGATGGTTCTCGTGCATCAGCACGATCGAGCCCGGCTTCACGCCGAGCGCGAGGCTCCGGACGATCGCGGCGGCCGAGGCGCCGCGGGAGTCGCGCGTGTCGATGCTCCACAGCACCTCCAACAGGCCGTAGCGCTTCGCCATCCGGTCGACGCGGCGGTCGTGCGCTGCGTAGGGAGGACGGAAGAGGATCGTCGGCCGCCGGAGCTGCCGCTGGAGCTCGAGATCGGTGGCGCGGAGCTCCCATCGCAGCCGGCGCGTGCGCACGCGCGTCAGGTGCGGGTGCGTCCACGTGTGGTCGCCGACCGCGCCGACCGACGCGGCGGCGCGGATCACGTGCGGGAACGAGCGGAGCTGCGTCCCGACTGCGAAGAAGGTCGCGCCCGCCCCGTGTGCGCGCAGGATCCGGACGACCGTCTCCGTCGAGAGCCCGGGGCCGTCGTCGAAGGTCAGCGCCACGTAGCGCCCCTGGTCGCCGCCGCAGAAGACGGGGAGCGCGTAGCGGCCCAGCCGGAGGACAGCATGCGTCGTCGGGTCGTACGACGCTCCGCCGGGGCCGAGGTCGGTCATGCCTGTCAGGAGCGCGACCGCGCAGATCGCGAGTGCGGCGCGTCGCACCTTCAGGGACGCCAGGCGGGGGCGGTCCCCGGCCCGACCCGGCGGAACGAGCTCGTCGCGACGGTGTAAACCCAGATCGACGCCCCGTCTCCCGCCGCTGTCGCCTCGTATGCGATCGCCTGCCCATCCGGCGACCAGCGCGGGAGCGCCTCGTCCACGCGCGGCGTGTGCGTCAGGCGATCTTGGCCGCTCCCGTCGATTCGGGCCGTGTACAGCTCGAACCTCCGGTCGCGATTCGAGACGAAGGCGACCTGCGTCCCGTCCGGCGAGACGGACGGCATCCCGTCGTCGCCGGGCATTGTCTCGCTCCCGGCCGTGTGCGTGAGCCGCGTGAGCGGGCCGCCGCTCGCGCCGACGGCGTACAGCTCCTGATTGAAGACGCCGGCCCGGTTCGAGCCGAAGACGAGCCGAGCGCCGTCCGGTGTCCAGGACGGCGAGCGATCCTCGTTCCAGCGCGCGTTGCGCCGCGTGACGCGGCGGAGGTTCCGCCCGTCCGCGTCGATCGTGAAGATCTCTCCGTCCCGGCCGAACGCGAGCCGCGTGCCGTCCGGCGACCACGCGGGCGCGTCGCCGCGCGCGATCCGGCCGAAGCTCGCGACGTGGATCCAGCGGTCACGGACGAAGGCGAGCTTCCCGTCCCGCGACCAGGTCGGGGCGTCCCCGCGGGCCAGGCGGCCGTTCGTGTCGGAAATCCAGCCGTCGCGGACGAACGTGAGCTGCGGGATCGCCGTGAGCATGAGCGAGACGAGCGCGATCACGATGCCCATGCCTGAACGATACGGATCACCCGGATGAGGCTCACGCTCGACGCCGAGGCGTCGATAGCGGAGATACCTGCGGCAACGAAAGGACCCACCGATGAACCTGCCTCCACCCGTTCCCACGACGCATGCGGATCCGGTCGACGTGACCCTGCCGACCGCGCCGTTCCGGCGCAGCGCCTGGCTCGCCTTCGAGCGCGCCCTCGATCCCCTCGCGGTTCCGCGCCCGTACCCGGCGCGCTAGCGCCGCGCCATTGACCGCGCTGGCGCTGAGCTCTTCTGCGACGGCAGCGACCGTAACGGTCTGCGCGTCCGGCTGCACCTCTACGACGATCCAGGGCGGGATCGACGCCGCCTCGACCGGCGACACCGTGGCGGTCTCGGCCGGCACGTACGCCGAGAACGTCGTCGTCGACCGGCCGGTCACCCTCCAGGGCGCGGGGCAGGGCGCGACGATCGTGCGGCCGGCCAGCTCGAATCCCGTTTGCGCAGGAGGCTCTCTCTGCGGCGGCGCCGCGAGCTCGATCGTCCTCGTCCAGGCGAGCAATGTGTCGATCTCGGACCTGACTCTGGACGGCGACAACCCGGCGCTCACGAGCGGCGTCGTCACGGGCGGCGCCGACCTCGACGCGCGCAACGGGATCATCACGAACCATCGCGCCGGGGTCTACGAGAACCTGGCCGTGACGAACGTGACCGTCGAGAACGTCTACCTGCGGGGCATCTACGCCTCGAGCGGCGGATCGTTCGCCTTCGACCACGACTCGGTCGCGAACGTGCAGGGCGAGTACGCCTCGATCGCGATCTTCAACCTCGGCGGCTCCGGGGTCGTCTCGAACAGCTCGGTCTCGGCGGCGAACGACGCGATCTCGTCGAACTGGTCGACCGGCACGCGCTACGTCGGCAACAGGGTGACCGGGTCGGCCAGTGGGATCCACACCGACAACAACGGCGGCTTCGGTGGGACGGGCGACGTGATCGAGGGCAATACGGTCAGCTCGTGCACGGCCGACGGCTACGGGATCTGGGTCTTCGTGCCCCGCTCGGCGCCGGTGATCCGCTCGAACCGCGTCAACGGGTGCAGCGTCGGCCTCGGCCTCGGCGCCGGCGACGTCGACGCTCCACTTCGACGCGATCGTGGGCAACGAAGCCGGAGCCGTCGGCGGTCCCGGCACGACCGTCGACGCGACGAACGACTGGTGGGGCTGCAAGGCGGGCCCGAACCAGCCCGGCTGCGACACCGCGACGGGCACCGTGGCGTACACGCCGTGGCTGACGTCGCCCTCGGCCGTCAAAGCCTGACCCCGAACATCTAAGATCGCGCCATGGAATGCGACGTTGCCGTGCTCGGCGGCGGTCCCGGGGGCTACACCGCAGCGATCCGCGCGGCGCAGCTCGGGGCCAGGGCCGTGTGCATCGAGCAGGAGCCCGAGCTCGGCGGAACCTGCCTGCGGGTCGGCTGCATCCCGACGAAGGCGTGGGTCCAGACCGCGTTCGCGCTGAAGGAGGCGCAGGAGAGCTTTGCCAACTTCGGCGTGCTGGTCGGCAAGGCCGAGCTCGACTTCGGCGCGTCGAACGAATGGAAGGCGAAGGTCGTCAAGCAGATGACCGGCGGCGTCGCGGGCCTGCTCAAGGCGAACGGCGTCGAGTGGGTCAAGGGGAAGGGCCGCTTCGCCGACGCCAACACGATCGCGGTCGAGGGCGGGGAGGACGTCACCTTCAAGCAGGCGGTCGTCGCGACCGGCTCGTTCCCGCTGCGCCCGCCGATCCCCGGGCTCGACTCGCCGCTCTGCGTCGACTCGACCGGCCTCCTTGCCCAGACCGAGGTGCCGAAGCGCCTGGTCATCCTCGGCGGCGGCATCATCGGCTGCGAGTTCGCCTCGATCTTCCGCCGCTTCGGCAGCGAGGTGACGATCATCGAGCTGCTCCCGAGCCTGATCCCGCAGGAGGACGCGGACGCCTCGAAGGAGCTCGCGAAGCAGTTCGGCAAGCACGGGATCGTCCTCCAGCTCGAGCAGCAGTGCACGAAGGTCGAGCAGTCGGGGCAGGAGCTGACCGTCCATTTCGGCGACGGCCAGACCGTCCAGGCCGACCTGATGCTCGTCTCCGTCGGCCGCGCCCCGCTCGTCGAGGGGCTCGGGCTCGAGGAGATCGGCGTCGAGCTCGACCGGCGGAAGGGGATCGCCGCCGACGAGCACCGCCGCACGACCGTCCCCCACATCTACGCCGTCGGCGACTGCGCCGGCTACTGGCAGCTCGCCCACACCGCGTTCCGCGAGGGCGAGGTCGCGGCGGAGAACGCGATGGGCCACGAGGCGGTCGTCGAGAACCGCGGCGTCCCGCGCCCGATCTACACCGACCCGGAGATCGCGGGTGTCGGCCTGACCGAGGCGGAGGCGCGCGAGCAGTACGGCGACGACGTCGCGGTCGGCGTCTTCCCCTGGGTCGCGAACGCGCGGGCCGTGATGCAGAACGAGACCGTCGGCTGGGTCAAGTCGATCCACGAGACGCGCTACGGCGAGCTGCTCGGCCTCGTCATGGTCGGCCCGCACGTGACCGACCTGATCGAGGTGGGCACCGTCGCGCTCGACGCCGAGGCGACGGTCGAGACGGTCGCCGACGGCATGGCCGCGCACCCGACCCTCTCCGAGGCGATCAAGGAAGCGGGTCTCGTGGCGCTGGGCCGCGCGATCCACCTTCCGCCCAAGCGGAAGGCTGCGGCGCCTCCAGCCGCCTGACGCTCGGCACGAGGAAGATGCCGGCGTTGACGACGACGATCAGCGCCGCCGAGGCGAGCAGGGTCGCGCGCAGCCCGATCCCGTCCGCGAGCGGCCCGGCCGCCGCCGACCCGATCGGGATGAAGACGAACGACAGCAGCAGGTCGTAGCTGGTCACGCGCGAGAGCGCGGCCGCCGGGATCTGCTGCTGGAGCATCGTCTCCCAGATCGTGTTCCCGAACGTGATCCCGAGCGCGAAGGCGGCCCCGGCGGCGGCGATCAGGAGCGTCGGTAGCGGCGGCGCGAGCGCAAGGAGCGGCAGGCAGGTGAGGAGCCAGGCGCCGAAGGCGGCGACGAGCGGTCGGCGCGGGTGTAGCCGGTAGGCGAGCGTCCCGCCGAGGATTCCGCCCGCGGCCTGTCCGGTCAGGATGATTCCCCAGGCGCCCGCGCCGCCGAGCGAGCGCTGCGCGACGAGTGGCCCCAGCACCCAGATCCCCGCGCCGCCGAGGTTCCCGAGGGCGAAGACGACGAAGCTCTTCCAGAGCCACGAGCGGGACGTCACCTCGCGCCAGCCGTCGACGAGCTCCCGCAGGAAGTTCTCGGACACGGCGCGCGCCGCGTGGGGGATGCGCAGCGCGACCAGGAATCCGGCGCTCGCGACGAAGCTCGCCGAGTCGATCCCGAAGACCCAGCCGGGCCCGACCGTCGCGACGAGGAGGCCCGACACGGCCGGCCCGAACAGGCTCGTCGCGCTCTGGGTCAGTCCGAGCAGCGCGTTCGCCTTCTGCAGCCGCGCCGGGCTGACCGTCTGCGGGACGAGCCCGGTCGACGCCGGCCCGAAGAACGCGGAGGCGGCGCCGAACGTCGCGGCCGTCGCGAGGAACATCCAGAACGTCATGAACCCGGAGATGAGCGCGAACGCGGTGAAGGCGTCGACGGCAGCGCGCACGACGTCGGAGGCGATCATCACGAGCCGGCGCGGGAGCCGATCCGCCCAGACGCCGCCGGCGAGCGTGAACGCGACGCGCGCGATCGTGAACGACGCGAGCACGAGCCCGAGCCTCGTCGCGGAGCCGCCGACGTCGAGCACGGCGAACGCGAGCGCGACCGGGATCAACGCATCCCCGAACGCCGAGGAGGTGCGCGCGAGCCAGACGAGGCGGAACGGCCTCTCCTGCAACGGTCCGAAGCGACCCGAGAAGGCCATAGCCAAAACCGTACCTCGCGCGTTTGGCGGACATCGCCGAGTTTACCCTTGCCATAAAACGGTCAAAACCTGCGTACGGGATCGAGCTC
>DAISLG010000147.1:0-5945 GCA_036820565.1 Gaiellaceae bacterium
AAGGACATGTCCGGGGTCAGACCCCGGACATGTCTCAGCCAGGGGATGACCTTGCCGACGAGTCACATCCGACACGGCGCCGGCTGCAATGCTGGCGGCGTGCACCGCGCCCGGTCACGGCCCAGGCTCACCGTTCTCGTCGCCGGACTCCTGGTCGGCGCGGCCTGGCACGCAGCCGCCTGGCTTTCGATCGACCGGCGCTTCGCGTTCCCGCTCGAGCGCCCTTATGTACTGCTCGAGCAGGGCAGGCAACTCGCGCACGGTCACCTGCCGCCGCCGGGCTCCGGCGTGCTCTGGCCGACGCTCCTCGCGCCCGGCGGGCTTGCGGGCGGAACGTTCGGGGAGCTGTGGGCGGCGTCGCTTGCGGTCGTGCTCGTCGCACTGACGGCGGCGGCGGCGTACGACATCGGCGCCCGCCTCGGGGGCGGCGGCAGCGGCCGGCTCGCAGCGGCGCTCGTCCTCGGCAACGGCTGGTTTCTCTTCAACGCGCTCTCCGCCACGGAGAGCGGGCCGGCCACGGCGACGGCCGTCGCGGCGCTCGCCGCTCTCGCCGCCGGGCGTTTCGGGCTCGCCCTCGTCGCCCTCGCCGGCGTGGCGCTCGCCGCGCCCTGGGGAGCGGCGCCGGCGCTGGCGGTGACGGTGGCCGTCTCGATCGAAGCCGCCAGCCGAGGCCGCCTCGCCCGCCTCGCTCTCGCTGCTCTGCCCGTCGCGGCGGCCGCGCTCATGCTCCGCGCCGGCCCGCTGACGCTGGTGGAGGCTGACCCCGCGGCGTCGCTCTGGCGCGTGCCCGGCTACACCTTCGCCGGCAAGGTCTCCGCGTGGCTCGGCGACACGAGCGCAGCCGCGTCGACGATCGCAGTCGGTGACGCGCGGTACCTCGTGCCCGTCGCGGAGATCGCGCTGGCGCTCCTCGGAGGCTGGATCGCCTGGAATCGCTCCCGCGCGGCGGCGATCCTCCTGGGGGTGGCGGTCGCCTCGCTCTTCGTCAGTGCGGGCAGCCTGGCCGGCGCGGGCTGGGCACTCGACGACGGGCGGCTCGTCGCACCGGTCGCGGCGCTGATCGCGGTCGCGACCGGCGTGGGGATCGCGGCCTTGCCGGCCCGGGCGCGATCGCCGGTCAGCGCGGCGGTCGCCGGCCTGCTCGTGGTGACGACGGCAGGATGGCTCGGCACCTGGATCCTGCAGGCTTCGCAGCTCGCGCGCGTCCAGCTTCCGCTCGCGCGGCAGGCCGCAGCCACGATGGGCGCCGGCTCGCGCGTCGCCGTCGACCGCCCGGGCGTCCTCGACTACATCGTCCCGGTCACGCTGGACCTCTCCGGCCACGAGACGGCCGCGTTGCGGAAACCGGCGGCGGCCGGCCTCGGCTCGGTCTGGGAGACGCTTCAGCACTACCCGGTGGCGCTTCGCCCGGACCTGATCGCGGTCTCGCTCGACCGGCTGCACGCCCTGCGCTCGACCGGGATCCTCGGCCACTCGTTCATCGAGCTGCACATCCCCTACTACGAGCCGGCCGGCCCGGACACGGAGCGCGTGCTGGCGCTGTACGCGCTCGACTGGAACGCGGTCGCGCGAAGCGGCCTGGCGGGGGCGGACATCGTCGACGTCGGCGATCTCTCCTCCGAGGGCGAGGCCGGTTACGCGGCGACGTCGAACGTGCGCGATCCGGACATCGCCGCTGCCGTGCCGCTCTATACGCGCGAAAATGTCTCGGAGGGCTGCCGGCGCGTGACCCGCGAGCGCTTCTCGGTGCCGGCGGGCACGCGGCGGCTCGCCGGGCGCTTCGTTCGCCGCGCCGACATCGTCGTCGAAGCCGGGGGGCGGACGACGCGGCTCGTCGCCCCGAGCGCGCCCGACCGCTTCAGCGTCGGCCGCGTCCTCCTGCCTGCGGGCTCGAGCCGGGTCGAGCTCCACTCGGCGAGCGGGACCGCCTATGTCTCGTGCCACTACTGGACAACCGCGTGAGCCGGCCGCTCGCGCTCGGGCTCGCCGCGCTCGCGATCGCGGCGGCCTGGACGGTGACGCTCTGGGCCGCGCTCGACTGGTCTTTCGCCTTCCCGCTGGACGACTCGTACATCCATCTCCAGTACGCACGCGAGCTGGCGCACGGGCACCCGTTCCACTACGACGCGCACGATCCGGCGACCACCGGGGCGACGAGCACGCTCTGGCCGCTACTGCTCGCACCGGGCTTCTGGCTCGGTTCGAACGCGGCCGTCGCGTACGCAGCCGTGCTCGCCGCGATCCTGTTCGCGTGCACCGTCGCCGCCGTCTACGTCGCGGCCGAGCCCCTCGCCGGCAGGCGGCTCGCGACGCTCTCGGCGCTGGCGGTGGCGCTCAACGGCTGGTTCCTCGCGACGGCGCTCTCCGGGATGGAGTCACCGCTGATCGCGCTCGGGATCGCACTCGTCCTGGCGGCGCTCGTCCACCGCCGGTGGCGGGCCGCGCTCGCCGCCCTGACCGTGGTCGCGCTGACGCGTCCGGAAGGTGCGATCGCCGCGAGCGTCGTCGGCGCCGTCCTCGCCGTCGTCGCGCTCCGCCGGGGATCGCGTGGACGCGCGGCCCTCTCGCTCCTCCCGGTCGCCGCGGCCGTCGCGCAGGCGGTGGCCTGGACGGTCGTCTCGGGACGACCGACGACCGACACCGCCGTGCACAAGGGCGTCCTGTACGACGCCGGGCTCGCACCGGCCCTGCGATTCGCGAGCTGGCTCCATGCGATCCCGGACGCGGCGGCCCAGTTCGTCACGGCCGTGACGCCCGACCTCGGCGAGGCTTCCGGGGCCTACCTCGTCGTCCCCTTCCTCGGCGTCGGGCTCGCCGTGGGCGGGGCGATCCTGCTCCGGCGCGAGCGGCCGTTCGTCGTCCTCACGGCGGCGGCCGTCGTCGCCTCGTACGTCTCGATCGCGTCGACGGCCGACTGGCAGAACCATCACTTCCGCTATCTCACGGCCGTGCTGCCGGTCTTCGTCGTGCTCGGCGCGGCGGCGCTCGGCGCGATCGACCGCGCGGAGCCCGGCCCGCTCGCCCCGTGGCTGGCCACCACGATCGTCGTCGTCTCGGCGCTCGCCGTCCCCTCATGGCACGGCGTCACGGTCAGAGAGGCCGCCGACGTCGACGCACAGCAGGTCTGGCTCGGCCGCTGGATCGACGCGCACCTCCCGGCGTCGAGCCGGGTCGCGTTCGACGATGCGGGCGCGATCAAGTTCTACGGCAACCGGCCCCACTTCGACCTTCTCGGCCTGGTGACCGCGAACGAGGCCGTCACGTCGCGCGCCGGCATCGGCGCAGCCTACGAGCGGCTCGCGGGTCTCCCGGCCCGGAGCCGGCCCGACTACGTCGTCTCGCTCGGGCCGCTCGCCCGCCCGCTCAGGAACGCCGTCGTCGTCGGCGAGGCCGTCGCGCAGGCGAACGCGCACTACGGCCGTCCCGCAGGGGTCGTCAACCGCCTGCACTGGAGCCGGGCAGCGTCGGCTTCGCGCCCGCCACGGCCGTGGCGCAACGCGAGCTGGACGCTCAACGTGGGGAATCTCGACGCGGAGCGCGCCGGCGGCTACTCGGTCGTCGCGGCGGACCCGCTGCGCCCGCCGCTCGTGGACCTCTGGACGGACGGCGACGCGGGCGGCGGCCCG
The DNA here is from genome assembly GCA_036820565.1 of Gaiellaceae bacterium. Classification (GTDB taxonomy): domain Bacteria; phylum Actinomycetota; class Thermoleophilia; order Gaiellales; family Gaiellaceae; genus DAISLG01. Next base: position 3,627 of record DAISLG010000147.1, read on the forward strand.
ACCGTCTCCGAGGGCTGCCGCTCGGTCGCGGGCGAGAGCTTCCGGGTGCCGGCAGGCGGGCTCCTCGTCGCCCGCTTCCACACGGCGTCGAGCGTCGACGTCAGCGTCGACGGCGAGCCCGTGGGAACGCTCGAGACGAAAGGGAACGACTTCGCCGCGGGAGCGGTCAGGCTCCCACACGGAGGCGGCGTCCACCTCGCGGCTCGCTCCGGGACGTACGAGTCGTGCCGCTACTGGGTGACCGAGAGCACGACCGCCGCGGTGACCGCCCAGGCGGCCACGGCGACGAGCAGCTGAGCGTCGGAGAGCAGCACGCGCTCCGGCTCCTCGCCGAGGTCGTCGCGATGGACGAGCACGAGGTAGCGGCCGACGGCGAAGAGGACGAACGGGATCGTCACCGCCATCGCCTTCGAGTCGCGCGCCGTGAGCGTGTACGCCGCGTACGCGAGCAGCGTCGCCGTGGCCACGACCGAGACGAGCCGGTCGACGAGGCGGATCGAGTACCCCTCGAGCACCCGCCGTCCCGGCGTCCTGGCGGCTCCTACGAGCACGAGCTCACCGCGCCGCTTCGCGAGTCCGAGGAAGAGCGCGAGGAGCGCAGTGCAGAGCAGCAGCCACCAGGAGATCTCGACCGAGACCGCCTCCGCCCCCGCGGCCGCCCTGATCACGAACAGGCCCGCGATCGCGAGCACGTCGAGCGGCGCGATGTGCTTGACCCCGAGGCTGTAGCCCGCCTGGAGCGCGAGGAAGGCGACGACCATCCCGGCGACGCGAAGGCCGAGCGGCGCCGCTACGAGCAGGGCCGCGACCGCGAGGCCCGCGGCGACGCCCGTCGCGAGCCCGGGCGACAGCGTCCCCGCCGCCACGGGCCGGTCGCGCTTCACCGGATGGAGCCGGTCCTCGGCCGCGTCGCGCACGTCGTTGACGAGGTACGCGGCGCTCGACGCGAGGCAGAACGCCGCGAAGCAGGCGAAGGCGTCGACCCAGCGGCCGGCGTCGCCGAGCTTCGCGGCGAAGAGGATCCCGGCGAAGACGAACAGGTTCTTCAGCCACTGCCGCGGGCGCGCCGCGACGAGGAGCGCGCCTAGGACAGACGCTTGAAGAGGGCGAGAGCCTGCTGATTCCACGGGACGCGGTGGGTGAGGCCGGCGGCGCGCCCCGGCGCGTCACGGTTGGCGAGGTACCAGTCGTAGGTCTCGATCAGCGCCTGCTCGTTCGAGAGGCGCGGTGTCCACCCGAGCAGCCGCTCGGCCTTTGCAATGTCGACGAACGAGTCCTTGTGCGCCGTCTTGTAGTGCCATTCGGCGAGCGGCGAGAGGTGCGCCAGCTCGAGGCCGCGCAGCACGATCTCGGCCGGCCTGGCGGGGATCGGGCGCAGGCGCGAGCCGGAGCCGGCGTGGTCGATCAGCGCCTGGAGGTCGGAGCGGACGGTGCCGAATCGCTTCGCGCCGACGTTCAGCGCTTCGCCGGCGACGGGCTTCTCCGCGGCGAGGACGATCGCCTCGACGAGATCCTCGACGGCGAGCAGCTGGTAGCGGTTCTCGCCGCTGCCGAGGATCGGGATACGGCGTCCCTCGCGGATCCAGTCGAACAGGATCTCGAAGACGCCGAGCCGCTCGGCCCCGATGAAGGTCTTGGGCCGGATGATCGTGACGTTCGCGTGCGCCGCGCACAGGCGCTCGGCGTCGATCTTCGACTGGCCGTAGAAGCCGACGCCGACGAGCGGCGCGGTCTCGTCGATCGGGTGCACCTTCGGGATGCCGTAGACCGCGGTCGAGGAGATGAAGACGAGGCGCCGGACGCCGCGGGCGGCGTCGAGCACGTTGCGCGTGCCGTCGACGTTGACCGAGTCGATCGCCTCGCGCTTCGCCTGGATCGGCAGCGCGGCCGCGGCGTGGACGACCACGTCGGCCCCCTCGACGAGCCGGGCGACGTCGGCGGTCGAGCGAACGTCCCCGCGAAGCTCCTCCACCTCGGCCTCGAGGGCGGCGTCGTCGAGCGGCGCCAGGTCGAGCGTGCGCACCTCGTGCCCGTCCGCGACGAGGCGGCGGGCGAGGTGCAGCCCGAGGAAGCCGGCGCCGCCGGAGATGGCCCATCTGGACACGGGCGTCAGGCTATCCGCGGGCGGCGCGGACCGTGACCGTGTAGCGGCCGGCCCCGCGAAAGCGTTTGGCGAGCCGCCAGGTCAGGCGATACGAGGCGCAGCCCTCGGCCGTGTCGAGTGCGCGGGTCGAGGCGGCGCGGGTCGAGCCGCGCCGCTGCAGGATCGTCACGAGCACGCGCCCGCCGGGGCCGCAGAGCTGCATCCGGAGCGTCTCG
>DAISLG010000148.1:0-5921 GCA_036820565.1 Gaiellaceae bacterium
TGGCGACGGCGAAGCGGTTTCTCGGCCGGCGCTACCTCTGGGGCGGCACCTCGCCCTATGGCTTCGACTGCTCCGGGCTGACGTGGTACGCCTATCGCGCGGCGGGGATCATGATCCCGCGCGACGCCGATGCCCAGTTCGCCGCCGGGAAGCCCGCGTCGCCGCCGTACGAGCCGGGCGACCTGCTCTTCTACGGCGTCTCGCACGTCCACCACGTCGGGATGTACGTCGGCGACGGCCGGATGATCGAGTCGCGCGACTCGGCCTCGTCGGTCCGCATCTCGCCCGTCCGGACGAGCGACTTCGCCGGCGCACGGCGATATCTCGTCCGTACGATCGCCTCGACCGGGGACGTCCTCCAGGCGCGCTACGACGCGGTGCGCGCCCGGATCGAGTCCGGGCGGGCAGGCGCCGCCGAGCTCGCCGAGCTCGCCCGCGTCGAGCGCGCCGACGGCAGGCCCGCGGGCTGGACCGGCCGGCTCGCGAACGTGCCGCTCCCACGCCCGGGCCGAGCCCGCGCCGAGCGGGCCGAGAGCGGGCAACTCGCGGCGAGCCTCGCGCGGATCGGCCGCGCCTACGGCGGGTGGGCAGGCTTCTGGATCCACGACCTCTCGACCGGCGAGACGGCGGGCTGGAACTCGGACGCGAGCTTCCCGGCCGGATCGACCGTGAAGCTCGGCGTCCTCGCGGCGTCGCTGCGCCGCTTCGGCCCGCGCGCGTCGTACGACCTGCGCCAGCTGACGGGCTGGTCGTCGAACCTCGCGGCGAACAGGCTCGTCGAGCGACTCGGCGGCCTCGACGCCGTCGAGGACGGCCTCGAGCGGCTCGGGATGCGATCGAGCACCTATCCGGGGCCGTACCGCGCGGGGACGTCGGCCGCCGTCGACGCGCCGAAGCCTCCGCCGGCGGTCCACTGGCGCTTGACGACGGCGCACGACCTCGGCCGGGCGCTCTACTCGATCCAGGCCGCCGCCGCCGGGAACCGCTTCGTCCAGGCGCGCTCCGGCCTCACCCGCGCGGAGGCCCGGATCGCGCGGGCGCTGCTCGTCGGCTCGAGCTCGTCGGGCGAGAACGCCGGGCTCCTCCGGCCGTTCCTCGCGCGCATCCCCGTCGCCCAGAAGAACGGGTGGCTCTCGGACGCGCGCGTCACCGCCGCGATCGTCTACCGCCGGCGCGGCCCCGTGATCGTCGTCGTCGAGGCGTACCGCCCGGGGATCACCCGCGGCGAGGCGCAGGAGCTCGGGCGGCAGGTCGTCGGGCTCCTCGCGTGACCGACCACCGCCAGCTCGGCGTCGACCTCTTCAACGAGACGTGGCGGCTGATCGAGTCGCGCGCGGACGACGACCGCATGCTCCACGCGGCGCACGCCTCCCGCTTCCACTGGGGCGAGATCGGGGCCCCGGAGAACCTCGCCCGCGGCGAGTGGCAGGTTTCCCGCGTCTACGTCGTCCTCGGCCGCGCGGAGCCGGCGCTCTGGCACGCGCGCCGCTGCCTCGAGCACTGCGAGGCGAACGGGATCGGCGACTGGGACCTCGCCTACGCGTACGAAGCGCTTGCCCGCGGGCACGCGCTCGCCGGCGACGGCGAGGCCGAGCGGTTCAAGCGGCTCGCGCGCGAGGCCGGCGACCGGATCGCCGACCCCGGCGACCGCGAGCACTTCGACGAGGACTACAGGACGCTGTAGGCGAATCCGCTAGGCGACGAGCTGCTTGAACCGCTCCGCATCGTCGAACGGCCCGATCAGGGCGAGCCGGAGCCCCTGCGAGCCGATCGTCTCCTGTGCGACGCGCTGGACGTCCTCGGCGGTGACCGCGTCGAGGCCGGCGACGAGCTCGGCCGGCTCGGCGGCCTTGCCCTCGAGCACCTCGCGACGGAGGCCGAACAGGATCAGCCCCTGCGGATTCTCGATCTGGAGGACGAAGCGGCCCTTGGCGAGGTTGCGCGCCTTCTCGAGCTCGTGCGGCTCGACCGGCTCGGCGGCGATCTTGCGGAACTGCGCGACGATCGTCTCGACCGCCTCGTCGATCCGCGCGATGTCGACCCCCGCCTGCGAGTAGAGATAGCCCGCGTCGGTGTAGGAGTGGTTGAGCGCGTAGACGTAGTACGCGAGGCCGCGCCGCTCCCGCACCTCGGTGAAGAGCCGCGACGACATCCCGGTCCCGAGCACCGTCGAGAGGAGCTGGAGCGCGTAGCGGTCGGGGTGCGCGAGCGGCCTGCTCGGCACGCCGACGCAGAGGTGCGCCTGGTCGGACTCCTTCGAGTGGACGCGCACGACGGCGCCGTTCGACGCGGGCAGCTCGACCGGCGCGAGCTCGGCGCGGCCGCTCGCGGGCAGGTCACCGAGCAGTTCTTCGATCCGGGGAAGCAGGTCGTCGCCGATCTTGCCGCCCACGCCGACGACCATTCGGTCGGGCGTGTACCAGCGGTCGAGGTAGTCGAGGAAGGTCTCGCGCGTCGCCGCCTTGATCGTCTCCTTGCGGCCGAGCGTCTCCCAGCCGAGCGGGTTGTCGCCGAACATGACGTCCTCGTAGAGCGAGCCGATGTAGTCGCGCGGCGTGTCGAAGTACATGTTCATCTCCTCGAGGATCACGCCCTTCTCGCGCTGGAGCTCCTCCTCCGCGAACTTCGAGTTGCGGATCATGTCGACGAGGACGTCGAGCGCGACGTCGCGCTGCTCGGCCGCGCATTTGACGTAGTAGCCCGTGTACTCCTTGCCCGTGAACGCGTTGAACTCGCCGCCGATCGCGTCGATCTCGCCTGCGATGTCTCGCGAGGTCGGCCGCTTCTCCGTTCCCTTGAAGAACATGTGCTCCGCGAAGTGCGCGATCCCGCGCGACTCCGGGGTCTCGTAGCGCGAGCCGGCCGCGAGCATGACGAAGCAGGCCACGGACTGCGCGTGCGGCATCGGAGCCGTCAGGACACGCAGGCCGTTGTCGAGGACGTGGCGCTCGAACACGCTCATGCAGCAAGTCTCCTTTTGAGGTCGTCGGGGAGCCTGACCGACGCTCCCTTCCCATAGTCGTACCCGACGAGCACGCTGCGGGCGTGGGCGACCACGCGGCCGGCGGCCCGCAGCTCGTGCTCGAGGTCGAAGCTCTTCTCGCCGATCCGCGAGCAGCGCGAGCCGATCTCGACCTGCTCGCCGGCGCGCAGCTCGGCCCGGAAGTCGATCTCGACGCGGGCGAGGATGAACCCGTCGAGCCCGCCCAGCAGGCCGAGCCGCGCCTGCTCCAGGTAGGTCGAGTAGACCGCGTTGTTGACGTGGCCCATCGCGTCCACGTCGCGGAAGCGCACCGTCTCGCGGTGCACGAAGTCATAGCCTTCCACCCAGCTGATGCTATCCGGCAGCCGCACACGCGAGACAGTGCTCGCCCAGCCCGAGTGGCTGCGCGGCGTCCCGACCGGCCGGCGGCTGCCCGAGGGGCGCGCCGTCTTCACCGGCTGCGGGACGTCCTTCCACGCCGCGATGACGGGCGGCCGCGCCGTGCAGGCGCTCGAGCCGCTGCCCGAGGCCGACCTGCTCGTCCTCGTCAGCCACGAGGGGACGACGCACATGACGCTCGACGCCGCACGGCGATTCCGCGGCCCCAAGTGGCTCGTCACCGGCGCGGCCGAGAGCCCGCTGGCGGAGCTCGTCGACGAGGTGATCGTCTGCACGCCCGGGCTCGAGACCAGCTACTGCCACACGGCGAGCTACACCTGCGCGGTCGCGGCGCTCGCGGCGCTCAACGGCGAGGACGTGAGCGGGCTCCCGGCCGCCGTCCAGGCCGCGCTCGAGCACCGTGAGCCGGCGTTCGACCACCCGCGCATTCTCCTCGCCGGCGCGGGGCGCGACCTCCCGACGGTGCTCGAGGCGGCCCTGAAGCTGCGCGAGGGCGCCTTCGCGGTCGTCGAGGCGCACCACACCGAGCAGCTCCTGCACGGCCCGCTCTCGGCCGTGGACGAGACCGTGCGCGCGTTCGTCCTCGAGGGCGAGGGGCGCGCCGCCGAGCGTGCGGGGGACGCGGTCGCCGCGCTCCGCGAGCTCGGCTGCGAGGCGACGCTCGTCCCGACAGTCCATCCCGTCGTCGACATCGTCAGGTTTCAGCTGCTGACGCTCGACCTTGCCGTGCGCCGCGGCGTCGATCCCGATCTGATCCGCCGCGACGACGAGCGCTGGGCGCGGGCCCGGTCGGTCTACAGGTGAGCATGGAACATCTGACCCGGCCTGCCGCGGGCGAGCCCGAGGGTCTGCTCGTCCTCTTCCACGGCCGCGGGGCCGACGAGCACGACCTCTTCCCGCTCCTCGACGCGCTCGACCCCGAGCGGCGACTGCTCGGCATGACCCCGCGCGGGCCGCTGCACCTGCCGCCGGGCGGGGCGCACTGGTACGGGCTCGCCGGGCTCGGCACGCCCGACCTCGGGACGTTCTCGTCCACGTGGGCGGACGTCCTGCCGTGGCTCGACGGCCTCGAGCCGGAGCTCCCGCGCGTGCTCGGGGGGTTCTCGCAGGGCGCCGTGATGGCATACGCGCTCGGGCTCTTCACCGGCCGCCCGCGCCCCGCCGGGATCATCGCCCTCTCCGGATTCGTCCCCACCGTGCCCGGCTTCGAGCTCGACCTCGCCGAGCCGTTCCCGCCCGTCGCGATCGGCCACGGCTCCTTCGACCCGGTGATCGGCGTCGAGTGGGGCAGACGTGCGCGCGCCCAGCTGGAGGCGGCCGGCGCGAACGTGACCTACAAGGAGTCGCCGATCGACCATACGATCGATCCGAGCTTCATCGCCGAGCTACGCCCGTGGATGCGGACGGCGCTGCCGTGAGGTACGAGACGGCGGTCGTCACGGGCGCGTCGCGCGGCCTCGGGCTCGCGGTCGCGAACGCGCTCGCCGAGCGCGGCCTGCGGGTCGTCGCCGCCTCGCGGACGCCGCCGCCCGGCGGGCTCGAGTGGGTCGAGGCCGACCTCTCCTCGCCCGCGTCGATCGAGACGCTCTTTGCCGAGGCCCGCGAGCGGCTCGGCCCCGTGGACGTGCTCGTCTCGAACGCCGGGATCGGCTATGTGCAACCGTTCGAGCAGGACGACCCGGACGAGATCCGACGCGTCGTCGACCTCAACCTGACGGGCGCGATCCTGTGCGCCCGCGCCGTTCTGCCCGACATGCTCGAGCGGGGCCGCGGCCTGATCGTCAACGTCGGCTCGGATCTCTCGCGCCGCTACAACACGCGGATGGCCGTCTACACCGCGACGAAGTTCGGGCTGCTCGGCTTCTCCGGCTCGCTCATGCGCGAGGTCAAGGACCGCGGGGTCGACGTCGTCTGCGTGATGCCCGGGGTGATCGACACGGCGTTCGGCGGTTTCGCCGAGGAGGGCAGCCGGGGCGCGGCGGAGGGAATCCCGGCCGCGGATCTGGCCCAGGTCGTGACGGGGCTGCTCGACGTCCCCGCGCACATGCTCGTGCACGAGCTCACCGTTCACCCTCGAGGTCAGCAAGGGATCTGAGCAGGCCGTCGACCTCGTCGGCGGTGTTGTAGTGGACGATCCCGACGCGCACGGCCCCGTCGTCCAGGCCGAGCCGCTTCATCACCTCGACCGCGTAGTAGTTGCCGTGCCAGACCGCGAAGCCGCGCTCGCCGAGGCGCGTGGCGACCTCCTCGGGGCCGAGGCGCTCGTGCGTGAACGAGAAGGTGGGCACGCGGCCCTCCATCGTCGGCAGGCCGAGCAGGTTGTACGACGCGGGCAGGCCGGCGAGGAACCGCTCCCCCAGCCGGCGCTCGTGACGGAGCACGAACTCCCAACCGACCTCGCCGAGGTGGTCGACCGCGGCGACGAACCCGGCGAGCAATTCGTGGGCGAGCGTGCCCGTCTCGAAGCGATGCCCGAGCGGGGTGTCGTCGGCGGGTCGCACCTTGTACGGGCGCCAGCGCTCGAGCAGCTCCGGGCGCG
>DAISLG010000149.1:0-5810 GCA_036820565.1 Gaiellaceae bacterium
GGAACGAGCTCTAAGATCCTCGATGTGACCGACAACTCGATGATCGCGACGGAGGTGCTCGCGCGCTACGCGGCGGACGCCGCCGCCGAGGTCCCGGGCATCCGCGGGCTCGCCGGCCGCCGCGGCGTCCGCATCTCCGACGAGGCGGTCGAGCTGCACCTCGTCGTCGAGTGGGGTGCGTCGATCCCCGCGGTCGGCGCGGCGGTGCAGGAGCGCGTCGCCGCCTACCTCTCGCGGATGGCCGACATCCGGCCGCGCGCGGTGAACGTCGTCGTCGACGAGATCGTCGGGCCGTGAGCGCCCGGCTCGCGGGTCTGACCGGGCTCACGCTCGAGACGGTTCCGTCGGTCTGCCACGGCTGCGTCTGGTGGCAGTCTCGCGGCTCGCGCACCGCGAACAAGGACCGCTGGATCGAGAAGGCCGAGTCGGAGTGGGGCGCCTGGGGAACCGTCTACTACGACGACGACGGCCTCGTGCTCGGCTCGATGCAGTACGGCCCCGCCGAGTTCTTCCCGCGTGCGTCGGAGCTGCCCGCGGGCCCCGCGTCCGACGACGCGATGCTCGTCACCTGCGCGTACCTCGTCGCAGAGTCGAGCCCGTGGGTGATGCAGTCGCTCTTCCTCGCCGCGATCGGCGAGGCGCGCGACAAGGGCGCGAAGGCGCTCGAGGCGTTCGCCTACCGCTACCCCGAGGGCGAGTCGGCGCGGGAGCGGTTCCACGTCCACAAGACGATCTTCCCGCGCGACTTCCTCCAGGACTTCGGGTTCGCGACGGTGCGGGCTTTCGGGCGCGTCGAGCTCGTGCGGCTCGAGCTCGGCGGGCTTCAACCGGTTGTCGCCGGCCGCCGAGCGAAGGTGCTGCAGACGGTGAAGGAGGCGTTCGCGCCGGCCCCGGCGCCGCTCCGCCCTTAGAGCTCGTTCCAGAATGCAACGCGGTGCCGTCGGGGCACGCTGCGCAGCGCCTGGCTGTGTCCTCAGGCGCGGCGGTTCTTGCGCTCGGCGCGCCGTTCCTCGTCGCCGCGGTCGGCCGAGTCGATCGCGGCGCGCGCCCACGGGTCCTCCTCCTCGGGGCCGTACATCGCGGCCCGGATCGCCTCGTCGTCGAGCAGCCGCTCGCGCGCCGCGTTCGACTCGCGGATCTTCTCGCGCAGGTCGGCGAGCCACTTCACGCGGTGACCTTCAGCAGCAGCTCGGCGATCTGGATCGCGTTCAGGGCCGCGCCCTTGCGCAGGTTGTCGCAGGAGAGGAAGAGCGCGAGGCCGTTCTCGCCGGCGCGATCGGCGCGGATGCGGCCGACGAGCACCTCGTCGCCGCCCGCGGCGTCGCCCGGCATCGGCAGCTGCTCGAGCCGGACGCTCGGCGCCGCGCCGAGCAGTTCCGTCGCGCGCTCGGCCGAAAGCGGCTCCTCCGTCTCGAGCCAGACCGCCTCGGCGTGCCCGACGAGCACCGGAACGCGGACGCAGGTCGCGCTCACGGGCAGGTCGGGCAGTTCCAGGATCTTGCGCGTCTCCTCGCGGAGCTTCGTCTCCTCGTCGAACTCCTCGCCGTCGAACTCCCAGTCCATCCGCAGGTCGTTGTCGACGGTCTGCTGCGCGCGGAGCCGCTCCATCGACTGCGCGCCGGCGCCGGAGACCGACTGGTAGGTCGCCACGCGCACGCGCCGCAGGCCCGCCTCGTCGTGGAGCGGCTTGAGCACACAGGTGAGCGGGATCGTGCAGCAGTTCGGGACGGCGACGATCCCCTCGTTCTCGGCCGCGCGGTTGCCGTTCACCTCCGGCACGACGAGCGGGACGCCGGGCTCCATCCGCCAGGCCGCGGACTTGTCGAGGCAGACCGCTCCGCTCCGCATCGCGTGCGGGACGAGCTCGCGCGACGCGGCCGTGCCGATCGCGAAGAGGAAGACGTCGACATCGGCGGACGCGAGCGCCTCCGGCGTCGCCTCCTCGACGACGCGGCCGTCGATCTCCTTGCCGGCGGAGCGTCCGGAGGCGAAGAGCCGCAGGTCGTCGTAGCCGCGCTCGCGCAGCAGCTCGAGCGTGACCGTCCCCACGGCGCCGGTGGCGCCGACCACCGCAAACCTAGGCAAGGTCGAACGCCTCGTGCAGGGCTTGCACCGCACGGTCGACGTCGGCGCTCGCGACGTGGCAGGCGATCTTGATCGGCGAGGTCGTCACGATCGGCGCCGCGATCCCGAGGTCGTCGAGCGTCGCGAACGTCTTGGCGGCGACGCCCGGGTGGCTCTTCATCCCGGCTCCGATCACGCTCACCTTGCCGAGGTCGTCGCGCGCGGACCACGTCACGCCGAGCCCGTCGAGCGCCGCGGTCGCGTCGGCCTTGTCCTCGACCGGAGCCGAGAAGACGATCTCCGCGCTCGTCTGGACGATCGTGTCCACGTTCACGCTCGCCGCCGCGAGCGCCCCGAAGAGCCGCGCCGCGGTGACGCCGTCGACCCGGTAGACCGTCTCCTCGCGCGCGTGCACCACACCCGAGATCATCGCCTTCTCCAGCAACTCCGCCTCCTCGTGAATCCAGGTTCCCTCCGCTCCGGTGAACGTCGAGCGGACGTGCAGCTTCACATTGTGATTGCGCGCGAACTCGACGGCGCGGAGCTGCAGCACGCCGGCCCCCGACGCGGACATCTCGAGCATCTCGTCGTAGCTGACCGCGTCGAGCTTCCGCGCCTGGGGGACGACGCGCGGGTCGGCGCTGAAGACGCCCTCGACGTCGGTCCACATCTCGCACGAGTCGGCGCCGAGCGAGGCGGCGAGGGCGACCGCGGTCAGGTTCGAGCCGCCGCGGCCCAGGGTCGTGATGTCGTAGGACTCGGTCGAGACGCCCTGGAAGCCGGCGACGAGGACGATCGTGCCGGCGTCGAGCGCGTCGTGGATCCGCCGGGCGCGCACGTCGACGATCTTCGCCTTCCCGTGCACCGTGTCGGTGACGATCCCGGCCTGCGAGCCGGTGAGCGAGATCGCCTCGTAGCCGAGCTCGTGGATCGCCATCGCCGCGAGCGAGCACGAGATCCGCTCGCCGACCGACTGGAGCATGTCGAGCTCGCGCGCGTTCGGCCGCTCCGAGATCTCGTGCGCCAGCCGGATCAGCTCGTCGGTCGTGTCGCCCATCGCCGAGAGGACGGCGACGACGCGGTGGCCCTCCTCCCGCGCGGCGACGCAGCGCCGGGCGACGCCCTTCAGCTTCTCGGGGTCGGCGACGGACGAGCCGCCGAACTTCATCACGACGGTGCTGCCGCGCGCCTCCGTGCTCGCGAGCTCGGGAACGGCCTCGTAATCGGTCGTCGCCATCCGTCCCGAGGTTACATCTCGCGCCGTCCCGAGAGCGCCCGCCCGAGGGTCACCTCGTCGGCGTACTCGAGGTCGCCGCCGACCGGGAGGCCGCTCGCGAGCCGTGTCACCCGCACCTTGCCCCGAAGCCGGTCGGCGAGATACGCGGCGGTCGCCTCGCCGGTCATGTTCGGGTTCATCGCGAGCACGACCTCGGCGACGCCGTTGCGGTCGACCCGGCTCAGCAATTCGTCGATCCGGAGATGCTCGGGCTCGACGCCGTCGAGCGGCGAGAGCGAGCCGCCGAGCACGTGGTAGAGCCCACGGAACTCGTGCGTGCGCTCGAGCGAGATCACGTCGACGGGCTGCTCGACGACGCAGATCAGCGAGTGGTCGCGGCGCGCGTCGAGGCAGATCGAGCAGACCTCGTCCTCGGTCAGGTTGCCGCACTCGTTGCAGAAGCGGACACGCTCCTTGACGTCCTCGATCGCCGTCGCGAGCGCGAGCGCCTCGTCCTTCGGCCGCTGGAGCAGGTGGAAGGCGAGCCGCTGGGCCGTGCGCGTGCCCACGCCGGGGAGGCGCGAGAGCTGCGCGACGAGATTGTCGACGGCCGGGCTCAGCACGGTCTCATTGTGCCTGGCCCGCTCGGCCGTCATAATCGCCGCCATGGACGCCGAGCGGCTCAAAGACGTTCCTCTCTTCGCGAATCTCTCCAAGAAGGAGCGCGCCGAGGTCGCACGTTTCACGGACGAGCTCGAGCTGCCCGCGGGCAAGGTGCTCGGGGCGGAGGGATCCTTCGCCTACGAGTTCTTCGTGATCGAGGAAGGAACGGCCGAGGTGACGAAGGAGGGCGAGCGGCTGACTGAGCTCGGCCCGGGCGACTTCTTCGGCGAGATCGGCTTGCTGGAGTCCGAGCGGCGCACCGCAACGGTCACGGCGACGTCGCCGATGAAGGTGATCGTCGTCTTCGGGCGAGACTTCCGCGACATGAAACGGCAGTTGCCGTCCGTCGCCGAGCAGGTCGAGGCCGCGATCCGCGAGCGGCTCGCGCGCGGCTAGCCGCCCCGCTCGAACTCCACGCGGTCGATCGCGACGAGCTTCACGTCGGTCTTCGCCCGCACGCGGGCGGTGCGCGCGCCGCCGTCCGTCTCGAGGGCGATCTCGCCGAACGACTCGCCGGGGCCGAGCTCGCGGGTGCCCTCCGGCGCGTCCACGATCACGGTTCCGCTGGTGATCACGAACAGCCCCGATCCCGTCTGGCCGAACTCGATGATCACGCGGCCGGCGGGCACCTCGAACTCGCGCTCGTGCGGCATCTAGAGCCCGGGGAGCCCCAGCCCGCCGAGGCCGCCCATCAGGCCGCCCATCTTCTTCTCCATCAGGCCCTGCGCCGAGCGGAGCGCCTCGTTGACGGCGGCGAGCACCATGTCCTCGAGCAGCTCGGGGTCGGCGGGGTCGATCGCCTTCGGGTCGATCTTGACCGCCGAGATCACGCCCGCGCCGGTCGCCGTGACCGTCACCATGCCGCCGCCGGCCGAGGCCTCGACGGTCTCGCCCGCCGCCTGCTCCTGGAGCTGCTGGGCCTGCGACAGCGCCTCCATCATCTGTTCCTGAAGCTTCTTCGGGTCCATCCCCATGTTCAGTCCTCCAGCTCTCTGGCGTCGAAGTCGTCCTTCAGCATCGAGAGGAACTCGTCCTCGGTCGTCGGGGCGTCGAGCTCCTCGGCGGCATCGTCCTCGCCGACGGAGAACTCGACCGCGATCCGCTTGCCGGTCACCTCGTACAGCGCCTCGCGCAGCGGCGTCGCGTTCTTCGGCTCTTCCGCGAGCTGGCGCTGGAACGACGCCGCGGCCGGGAACTCGAGCGTCAGCGTGTCGCCCGCGAGCCCGGACGGGCGGGCCTTGCTGAGGACGGCGCCCGCGGGGATCGACTTCTGCTCGACCGCGGGGATGATCGTCCGCTGCCAGGCCTCCTGGAGCTGCTCGAGCTCGAGCGACGGGGCCTCTCTGACCGGCTCCGGCGCAGAGGGCGTCTCTTCCGGCCGCGTCCCGGGGTCTGACCCCGGCACCTGGACATGGCCCGCCGGGCGCTGTTCGAGCTGCTCGATCCGGAAGGAGAGCGACTCGCGCGAGAGATCGGCGGCGGGCCGCGTCACCTTGACGAGCGAGAGCTCGAGCGGCAGCCGTGGGTCGCCGCCCTGGCGCATGTCGTCGACGGCGACGGCGAGCAGGTCGATCAGGCGGACGACCGTCGGCGCGCCGAGCTGGTTCGCCTGCTCGCGCAGGCGGTCCCTGGTTTCCTCGGTGACCGGCAGCGAGTCGGGGACCTCGCCCATGTGCTGCACGAGCAGCAGGTGGCGAAGGTGCTCGAGCAGGTCGGTCACGAGCCGGCCCAGGTCCTGGCCCTGCTCGGAGAGCTGCTCGATGAACGTCAGCGCGCCGGCGGTGTCGCCGTCGACGACGAGGTCGCAGAGCTGGAAGAGCGCCTCTTCCTCGACCGCGCCGAGCAGTTGGAGCACCGACTGCACCGA
>DAISLG010000150.1:0-5788 GCA_036820565.1 Gaiellaceae bacterium
GTCCGCTGGAGCGTCTCCTCGACCTTCCAGCCGAAGCCCCAGTCCTCCCTGTCGACGAACGTGACCTCCACCCTGCGGCCAGCGTACGCGTAGCGTTCCGGCCCGGTGACCTACTACATCCTCCGAGACCTGCCGCTCCTCGTCGAGAGCTACGAGCTCGACGGGCTCGAGCTCGCCGTCTCGAGCGAATTCACCCGGAAGACCACCGTGATCCGCCTGCGCGGCGGCGGCGAGGAGGGCGCGGGCGAGGACGTCCTCTACGACGCGGCGGCGCACGACGCGCAGCAGGCGGCGGGGCCGGAGCTCCCGCTCGCCGGGGAGCACACGCTCGACTCCTTCTCCGCCCTGCTCGAGGGGATGCCCGACCTGCGCCGCTGGGGCTACGAGAGCGCCGCGCTCGACCTCGCGCTCCGGCAGGCGGAGCGCTCGCTCGCCGGCGCGCTCGGTCTCGAGTCGCGGCCGGTCACCTACGTCGTCTCGACCCGGGCGACCTCGCTCGAGCCGCTGCTCGCGCTCTACCCCGGGCTCCGCTTCAAGCTCGACCCGACGCCCGACTGGACGGACGAGTTCGTCGCCGCGCTCCCGCGCGACCGCGTCGACACGGTCGACCTCAAGGGCGCCTACCACGGCACGCCGGTCGACAACCCGCCCGATCCGGGGCTCTACCGCCGGGTCGCCGAGGCGTTCCCGCACGCGTGGATCGAAGATCCCGCGCTGACCCCGGAGACCGAGCCCGTCCTCGCACCGCACCGCGACCGGATCACCTGGGACGCGCCGCTCCACTCCGTCGCGGACATCGAGGCGCTGCCGTTCCCGCCGAGGACGATCAACGTCAAGCCGTCGCGCTTCGGCTCCGTCCGCGAGCTCTGCGCCGTCTACGACCACTGCGCCGAGCGCGGGATCGCGATGTACGGCGGCGGCCAGTTCGAGCTGGGCCCCGGGCGCGACCACATCCAGTACCTCGCCTCCCTGTTCCACCCGGACACGCCGAACGACGTCGCGCCGCGCGCCTTCAACGAGCCGGAGCCGCGCGCCGGGATCCCGGAGAGCCCGCTGCGGCTCGCACCCGCGGCAACCGGCTTCCGCGTCGATGGCTGACCTGCGACAGGCGCTTCCCGATGAGGGCGACCTGGTCGTCGACCTGCTCCAGCGCGTCTACGGCGGCGGTGGAGGCGGCGCCTTCCCGCGCTGGGTGTTGAGCGCGGCGGAGACGGGGTTCGTGCTCGTCTCGGACGTCTCCATCGGAGCGGGGATCGCGTTCGGCCAGATCGGCTGGATCGGTGGGATCGGCGTCACCCCGGAGTCTCGGCGACGCGGGCTCGGCGCGGAGGTGACGAGCGCGGTGATCGACGAGCTCCGGCGCCGCGGGTGCACGACGATGCTGCTGCTCGCCACCGAGCTGGGACGGCCGACCTACGAGCGGCTCGGGTTCGTGACGGAGTGCGACTACGTCGTCGCCGACCGGGGGCCGGCGGAGGTGCCCGCCCTGCCCACCGTCAGCCCGGCCTCCCTCGCGGCGGCCGCCGGCCTCGACGCATGGGCGACCGGCAGCGACCGCCGCGCCGCGCTCGCCGCCGCGACCGGGGGAATCGTCGAGGACGACGGCTACGTGCTCCAGTTCCCGTGGACCGACCGCCCGGTCGTCGCCCGCACTCCCGAGACGGGCCTGCGACTGCTCGAGCGGGCCCACCCGCTGCGGGCGCTAGTGCCCGAGGCGAACGAGCCCGCCGTCGACTGGCTCGGCGAGAACGGCTACGACGTGACGCTGCGCCTCCCGCGGATGCGGCTCGGCCCGGCGCTCGAGTGGCGGCCGGAGGCCCTCTTCGGCGGGCTGAGCCTGCTCACGGCCTGAGCGCTCGCCGGGCCTGCGCGAAACCATTCCGCAGCGCGTCCTCGCGCGCAGTCTTCGCGAGCGCTTCGTCCCAGGAGACCCACCCGGCCGCGAGCACCTCCTCGGGATCGTGCACCACCACTCCGTCGGCGACGGCGAGGAAGCGGAGATCGAGGTGGTAGTGGTCGTGGATCCAGTGGGCGTCGACCTGAACGGGCCTCGGCGCGGACGGATGGAGCCGCGCGACGAGCCCGGTCTCTTCGCGCACCTCGCGCAGGGCGGCGTCCACAGGCGACTCGTCGCCCTCGATGTGGCCGCCGGGTTGGATCCAGTTTCCGCTCTTGCGGTGATGGACGAGGCACGTCCGCTCACCCGTCGAGTCGACGACGATGGCCGACGCCGTGAAGTGCTTCTGAGCCTCCCGTGAAAAGACGTCCTCGGTCGACGAAGCGAGCTGGATCATCTCCTCGAGCGATGCGCGCTCCCGCTCGTCGGCGGCCGTGTGCCCGAGCAGCAGCGCCAGCAGTTCGTCGCGCCGGCTCACTCGTACTGGAGCGCTTCGAGCACGTTCAGCCGCGAGGCGCGGCGCGCCGGGAAGATCGCCGCGACGATGCCGGCGAGGATCGCGGCGGCCATGAAGATCGCAAGGGTTCCGTACGGCACCGCGAACAGGATCCCCTGGTCTGCGAGCGGGTGGATCACGAGCGCTGCGAGGAAGAGGCCGAGGATCAGGCCGAGAGTCGCACCGATCAGCGCGGTCGTGATCGACTCGAAGCCGATCATCAGCCGCACCTGCCAGCGCGTCGTCCCGACCGCGCGCAGCATCCCGAGCTCGCGCGTGCGCTCGAAGACCGAGAGGACGAGCGTGTTCACGATCCCGAACAGGCTGATCACGATGCTCAGCGCGAGCAGCACGTAGAGGAGGTTCAGCAGCACCTTGATGAACTTCTCCTGGTTCGCGACGAACCTGTCGCGTGACGCGACCTTCACGACGGGGAAGCTCGCGAGGGCGCGGTCGAGCGTCTTCGTGTTCTCGTCCGTGACACCGCCGTTCATGTTCACGAAGCTGTAGAGGTTCTCCGGCTGGGGGAACGCCGCGTCGAACGCCTTCGTCGAGATCGTCACCTGCCCGAAGGGCGAGCCGCCGTTCGTCGGGTCGAAGATCCCCTTCAGCGTGAGCGGCAGGATCTTGCCGGTCGGCGACTCCAGCTCGAAGGTCGAGCCAAGGCTGAGGTGGTGCCTGTCGGCGTACTTCTTGTCCACGAACGCGCCGTCCGCGCCGAGCTCGCGCGGTACCGCGGAGGTCGCGCCGCGGATCCAGTCGATGTGGATCCCGGTCTGGAGATTCGGCTCGACCGCCGTGACCTGCGCCGACTTGCCGAACGCGCGCCCGTCGCCGCCGCGGACGTTCGTGACGGCCGTAACGCCCGGGACGGAGGCGAGCGCCTTCGTCGAGGCGGGGTCGAACGGCGAGAAGTTGTTCTGCGACGTGACCGCGTAGTTCGCGATGAACTGGGCCCGCACCGATTCCTCGAACGACGTGCGCAGCCCCTTGCCGAGCACGGCGACGAAGGTGACGAGCGTGAGGCCGATCATCAGCGCCGCCGCGGTCGAGGCGGTCCGGCTCGGGTTCCGGATCGCGTTGTCGCGCGCAAGCGTGCCGGGCGCACCGGCGAACCGCGCCGCGGGCCAGCCCAGCACCGAGGCGAGCGGGCGCACGAGCTTCGACGCGAACAGGGCGACGCCGACGAAGAGCAGCAGCACGCCGGGACCAAGGAAGACGAGGCGCGCGGAGAAGGCCTTGTGGTGCGCGAGCACGCCGTAGAACAGCATCGCCAGGCCGAGCACGACGAGCGCGAGCCCGAGGTACGGGGTGAAGCGGTGGAAGCGTCCCTTCGGCAGGACCGCCCCCTCGCGGACGGCGGCGATCGGGGGTACGCGCGTCGCGCGGAACGCCGGCATCAGGCTCGCGACGAGCGTGATCAGGATCCCGACGAGCAGCGACACGACCACGGTCCGCTCCTTGAAGACGGTGCCGCTCTTCGGCAGGTCGATCCCGACCGCGACGAACAGCGCGTTCAGCCCCTTCGCGAGGCCGAGCCCGAGGAAGAGCCCGATCAACGAGGCGAGCACGCCGATCACGAGGCCCTCGATCAGGACGGAGACCCGCACCTGCCGGCGGGTCGCCCCGAGTGTCCGCAGCGTCGCGAACTCGCGCGTCCGCTGCGCGACCGTGATCGAGAGCGTGTTGAAGATGACGAACGCGCCGACGAAGAGCGCGACGAAGCCGAACGCCAGCAGGAACTTCTGGATGATCGAGACGAACGAGCTCGTGTCCTTCGCGTCGGCGGCGGCCTGCTTGGTCGGGTCGCGTACCTGCGCCGTCGGCGGCAGGATGGCGCGGATGTCGGCGAGGAGCTTCGCGCGCGGGACGTTCGGCCGCGAGGCGACGCGGATCACGTCGAGCTTGCCCTTCTTCTCGAACAGGCTCTGCGCGGTCGAGAGGTCGAACGCGGCCAGCGTCGCGCCGCCGATCGACGACACCTGAGCGAGCTCGGCGATCCCGACGATCCTGAAGTGCCGCTGCGGCCCGCGCGCGACGACGCCGATCTCGTCCCCGAGCATGAAGTGCTGCTTGTCGGCGGTCGCCTTGTCGATCGCGATCTCGTCCGGCCCGCGCGCCCAACGTCCCTGTACGAGCGTCAGCGGGTTGAAGCGTGTCTCCCTCGGGTCGACGGAGAAGCCGAGGTTCGGCGCGCCCCCGTTCACGATCGCCTTGCCCTTCTTCGAGACCAGGCGCGCCTCGTCGCTCGTGACCGACCCGGCCGCGTCGGCGACGTCGGGGAGCGCGCGCACCTTCGCGAGCACGGTGTCCGGGAAGCCCGGTGCCCGCGAGTGCTGCTGCTGGGAGCTGAACGCGACCTTGCTCGAGATGACCGCGCTCGCGTTCCTGTACGTCGCGGCGAAGATCGAGTTGAACGCCTTGTCGATCGTGTCCGTCAGGACGTACGTGCCGCTGATCATCGCGACGCCGAGCACGATCGCGAGCGCGGTCAGCAGCGCGCGGAGCTTGCGCCCGGCGAGCCCCTTGAGCGCGACGCGGATCACGCCTTGTCGAGCTCGTTCATCGTCGCGTGCACGTCCGCGGCCGACGACGGCCCCTGGTCGCGGACGATCAGCCCGTCCGCGAGGAACAGGATCCGGTCGGCGATTGCGGCGGCACGCGGGTCGTGCGTGACCATCACGGTCGTCTGGCCGTAGCTCGTGACCGAGTCGCGCAGGAGCGTGAGGATCTCCTCGCTGGTCTTCGAGTCGAGGTTCCCGGTCGGCTCGTCGGCGAAGACGACGGTCGGCTTCGAGACGAGCGCGCGCGCGATCGCGACCCGCTGCTGCTGGCCGCCCGAGAGCTCGGCCGGCCGGTGGTCGAGGCGATCCGAGAGCCCGACCTTCGCGATCAGGTCCTCGAGCCACCCGTCGTCGATCTTCGTACCCGCGATCGTCAACGGCAGGGTCACGTTCTCCTCGGCGGTCAGCATCGGCAGCAGGTTGAAGAACTGGAAGACGAAGCCGATGTGCTTGCGGCGCAGCATCGTCACCTGCTTGTCGCTGAGGTTGCCGAGCTTCGTCCCCGCGATCGTGACCTGGCCGGACGTGGGCCGGTCGAGCGCCGCGAGCAGGTGCATCAGCGTCGACTTGCCCGAGCCGGACGGCCCCATCACCGCGGTCAGCTCGCCCTCGTTCACCTCGAGCGAGACGCCGCGCAGGGCGTCGACGGCAGTCTCACCCGAACCGAAGCGCCGGGTGAGGTCTGTCGCCTCGACGATCGCCACTAGGCCTTCACGCCCGAGAACTTGGGGATGATCTCCTCGCCGTACGTGCGCAGGACGGCCTCCTGGCCCTCGGTCATCAGGTAGATGTTGAACTGGTCGACGCCGATCGACTCGAGCTCGCGCAGCT
>DAISLG010000151.1:0-5779 GCA_036820565.1 Gaiellaceae bacterium
CATCAGCGGCCGCTAGAGCGAGCGAACCGTCTCTTTCGGACCCGTCCGGGGTCTGACCCCTGCCATGTCCGTCGTGGACACGTCCGCTGAGCGGCGGTACGCGCCGGCGGCGCTAGACCCGCACGAGGATCTCGTCGACCGACTTGCGCCGGAGGTCCGGCACCTCCGTGCCCTCGGCCGGGTAGCCGACCGGGATCAGGATGAACGGGCGCTCGTTCTCGGGCCGCTCGAGGATCTCCGTGAGGAAGCCCATCGGCGCGGGGGAGTGCGTCAGCGCGACGAGGCCGGCCGCGTGGAGCGCCGCGAGCAGGAAGCCGACCGCGATCCCGACAGACTCCCTCACGTAGTAGTGCTTGCGCTTTTCCCCGCCGTCGAGGCCGTAGGCGCGCTCGAAGACGACGATCAGGGTCGGAGCGTCGGTGATGTGCGGCTTCAGGTGGTCGGTCCCGATCGGCCGGACGGCGCCGAGGTACTCGGACGGGGCACGCCGCTCGTAGAACGCGAGCTCCTCCTCCTCGGCCGCCTCGCGGATCCTCCGCTTCACCTCGGGATCGGTGACGACGACGAACGTCCACGGCTGCTGGTTCGCGCCCGACGGGGCGGTGCCGGCTGCCTCGACCGCGTTCTCGATCAGCCCGGGCGAGACGGGGTCCGGCGCGAAGTGCCGGACCGAGCGGCGCGACCGCATCAGCTCGAGGAACTCCTCGGAGCGGCGCAGCGCCTCGTCGGCCTCGAGGCGGGTGAACGCGAGCGGGACGGGCCGGTACTCCACTACCGGAGCGTAGAGATCAGCGCGCGGTAGGCGGCGAGGCTTCTCGGCTTCGACGCGAGGTCGAAGATCGATCCGGGCTTCGAGTTGAAGTAGGCGATCATCTGCGTCCGCCGGTGCGTCTTGACGAAATCCGCCATCGCGCGGACGAATCCCGGGTCGTCGAGCCCCCAGAGGCCCCATTCCGGGAACGAGTACGGCTTCGACGGATGCGCCTTGTAGAGCGTCTCCGCGGCCGCCCACTCGGCCTTCCCCTTGATCAAGTAGAGGTCGTCTCCGACGACGTCGACGTAGCGGTCGCCCGGGTAGTAGGCCTGCGCTGCGTTGCCGGGAAGGGCCGGGCTGCCGTAGCCCTGCGGGTTCCAGATCACGCGCAGCGCCGGGTACGGGATCGGCGGGAGGTCGCCCTTCACAGGCGGGAGTCCGAGGCTCCGCAGTTGCCCGTTGATGCGCGCGGCGGGACCGCCGTGGAGGATCAGGTAGATCCGCGCGAACGCCTTCCGGAAGGAGGCCGTCGAGTGGGCGGCGTCGCGCGCGCTGCCGTTCGCGTTGTAGGCGCAGTACGGGTTCCAGTGGCCGTTCATCTCGCCGAGTGGGCGGATGTAGAGCGGCTTCGCCCAGTTCGCCGCGGCGTTGTTCAGCGCGATCAGGTACGCGTCGCCGGCGCCGTGCGCGATCGCCGCGGGCGTGATCGCCTCGCGGCCGTAGGCGCCCGTGTCGAAGCCGATCATCGGCATCTCGCCGAGCTTCGGCAGGACGGAGGCGAAGCTCGTCTGGCCCCAGCCGAAGATGACGTGGCCGACCTGGGAGTCCTGACCCGTCAGCGCCTTGAAGCGGTCGATCGGCCCGAAGATCCCGAGCAACGGCCCCTTCGCCGCGGCCACCGGCGCCGCGAGGAGCGCGGCGCAGAGGGCGGCGAGCAATGTCCTACGCATACCCCCGTACCTTGTAGTACGCGACGGCGACGCTCGCAACCGCGATCGCGAGCAGGCAGGCGGCGCTGACGAGGGCGGAGCGGCGGAAGTGCGAGAGCGCGAGCATCGCGATCCCTCCGCCGATGAGCCCGCCGATGTGCCCGCCGATCGCGATGTTCGGCACCACGAAGGTGAACAGCAGGTTGATCAGGATCAGGCCCGCCGCCTGGCCGCCGAAGACGTAGTTCCCGCGCCGCTCGAGGATGAACGCGGCGCCGAGGATCCCGAAGATCGCGCCCGACGCGCCGACGGTCGCGGCCAGCGGCCTGTTGACGAGCGCGCCGGCCGAGCCGGCCAGGCCGGAGACGAGGTAGAGCGAGAGGAATCGCCAGCGTCCGAGCACGTACTCGAGCGGCGTGCCGACGAAGTAGAGCCCGGCCATGTTCATCGCCAGGTGGATCGGGCCGTAGTGGAGGAACGCGGCCGTCAGCAGCCGCCACCAGTCGCCGTGCTCGACGTACGGCCCGAAGAGGACGCCGTGCTCGTAGATCGTTCCCGACGAGGCGGTGACGCCAGCGCCGCCCGCCAGCTCGAGCAGGTAGACGGCGACGTTGATCCCGATCAGGGCGCGCGTGACGAGGCCGAGGCCGGTCTCGCGGCCACCGACGCGCTGGACGGTTCGCGCGACCTTCGCGACGCCCTGCGGCTTGCCCGAGTGCTCCGGGCAGCGGATCCCGACCGGCGCCGGCGTCATGCACTCGGTGCAGATCGGCCGCCCGCACTCCGAGCAGGAGAGCCCCGTCTCGCGGTCGGGGTGGCGGTAGCAGTACCTCGGTTCGTCCATCGAAGTAGCCTAACCGTGTGCGCGTCGACGTCGCCTTCACGCCCGCGGAGGCCGTCTCGGCGCCGGTCGGGATCGTCGTCGACGTCCTGCGCGCGACCTCCACGATCGCGCAGGCGCTCGCGTCGGGGCATCCGAGGATCCTCTGCTGCCGCGAGATCGGCGAGGCGCGCGCTCTCCGCGAGGAGCTCGGCGAGGGCCTGCTCGGCGGCGAGCGGGGAGCGGTGAAGATCGACGGCTTCGACGTGGGCGCCTCGCCGCGCGAGTTCCTCGAGCCGGGATCGGTGCCGCTGATCCTCTCGACGACGAACGGGACGAGCACGATCCTCGGCGCCGCCGAACGCTGCGACGTCGTCCTGCTCGGGAGCCTGCTCAACCTCGACGCGGTCGCGTCGGCGGCGCGGGAGCGCGGGGAGGACGTCGCGATCCTCTGCGCCGGCTTCCAGGGCGCCTTCGCACTGGACGACGCCTACTGCGCGGGCCGGATCGTGCGGCTGCTCGGCGCGGAGCGCTCGGACGCGGCGATCGCCGCCGAGCTCGTCGCGGACGCGTTCCCCGACGCCCTCGCGGGACTGAACGCCCGCACGTACGGCCCGGCGGGGCTCGAGGAGGACATCGCCTTCTGCGCGCGCGAGAACGTCCTCGAGGTCGTCCCCCGCTTCACCGGGATGGTCGGGACGGCGGCGGAGATCCGTGGTGATGTTTAGGCAAGAGGCGATAGTGAGAAAAAGCACATACGGGAGTCATTCGACGGCAAACTCCCGCTGGCAGGTACCGAGGTTTCCTTGATCGAACAGGGGAAGCTCGGTATCCCGTCGTCCCGGCGGCCCCGATGAGGATCCTCCGCGCTCTTCCGAGCCGGTCGATCGAGCACCACGGGAGCGTCGGCTTCACGCACTCGCGCCTCGCCCGCGGGGACGTGCAGGTGAGCCGCATCGAACTCGACCCCGGCGGCCGGATCGGCGGCCATCCCGCCGGCTCGCGCCAGCTCTTCTACGTCCTGCGCGGGCGCGCGCAGGTGCGCATCGAGACCGAGACGGACGAGCTTGGCCCGGGCGAGGCCGCGGTCTGGGAGCCGGGCGAGTGGCACGAGACGCTGAGCGAGCAGGGCGTCACCGCGATCGTCGTCGAGGGCGACTTCGAGCTGTTCGTCCCGGACGCCTGAGCCTCGACGGGGTACGATCGTCGCTACGGGAGCTCGCGCGAGCGAGCTGAGAGGCGGATTCTCCGCGACCGTCGAACCTGCTCTGGGTCATGCCAGCGAAGGGAGAGCTCGTGAAGGACCCCGATCCTCTGATCATCGCCGGGCGCGCGTTCACGTCGCGCCTGATCACGGGCACCGGCAAGTACGCCGGCTTCGAGCAGATGGCCGAGGCCGTCGCCGCCGCGCGCTCGGAGATCGTGACCGTCGCCGTGCGGCGGGTGGACTTCGACGACCGCGAGGGCGACATCACCTCGTTCCTGCCCGACGAGATCCTCCTGCTCCCGAACACCTCGGGCGCCGAGACCGCGGAGGACGCGGTCCGGATCGCCCGGCTCGCGCGCGCCGGCGGCCTGCCGACCTGGATCAAGCTCGAGGTGATCCCGGATCCACGGAACCTGCTTCCGGATCCCGTCGGGACGCTCGAGGCAGCCGAGCTGCTCGTCGCCGACGGCTTCACAGTCCTGCCCTACATGTTCCCCGACCCGGTGCTCGCCAAGAGCCTCGAGGAGGTCGGCTGCGCGACGGTGATGCCGCTCGCGGCGCCGATCGGCTCGGGACGCGGATTGAGGCTACGGGAGGCGATCCGGATCATCATCGAGGAGGCGGCCGTGCCGGTCGTCGTCGACGCCGGTCTCGGGGCGCCCTCCGAGGCGGCCGAGGCGATGGAGCTCGGCGCCGACGCCGTGCTCGTCAACACCGCGATCGCGCGCGCCGCCGATCCTGTGCTGATGGCCCGCGCGTTCCGCCACGGCGTCGAGGCGGGCCGGCAGGCGTTCCTGGCCGGCCTGATGGGGGCACGCGCCACCGCGGAGGCATCGAGCCCTCCGGCGGGCTTGGTGACGCAGCTATGAGCGCCTGCACGCTGAACGGGCGGGAGCACGAGCTCGAGCCGAGCGAGACCGTCGCCCGCCTGCTCGAGCGGCTCGGGTTCCCCGGGCCCTACGCACTCGTCGAGCGGAACGGCGAGCCGGTCGAGCGCGCGCGCTACACGGACACCGTCCTGGCTCCCGGAGATCGGATCGTCGTTGCCCGACCTGTCGCCGGCGGATAGGCACCTCTACCTGGTCACGGGCGACCGGCCCGACCTCGAGGACTTCCTCGAGGCGGCGATCCGCGGCGGCGTCGACCTCGTTCAGCTCCGCGAGCGTGGGCTGCACGACGGCGCGCTGCTCGAGGCCCTGGGGCGCGCACGATCGGTCACCGAGCGGCTCGGCGTCCCGCTCGTCGTCAACGACCGGCCCGACCTCGCCGTGCTGGCAGGAGCCGACGGGGTGCATGTCGGCCAGGACGACCTGCCGGTGACGGCGGCCCGCAGCTTCGGCCTGCCGACGGGGCTCTCCACGCACGCGCCGGGAGACATCGACGAGGCCGACGCCGACTATCTGGGCGTGGGGCCCGTCTTCGCCACGCCGACCAAGCCGGGTCGGGCCGCGGTCGGGCTCGAGCTCGTCACCTATGCCGCAGGACATGCGCGGCAGCCGTGGTTCGCGATCGGGGGGATAGATTCGGGCAACGTCGCCGAGGTGGCCGCCGCCGGCGCGACGCGGATCGCGGTCGTCCGCGCGATCGGCGACGCGCCCGATCCGGAGCGGGCAGCGCGCGAGCTGCGCTCGTTCCTCCCGAGCTAGACCCCCTCGTCCGCCGTGCCGGGGCCACGGAGGGTTCCTGTCTTGATACCTACCGCCGAGCCGCAGACGCGATGATCCGAGATAACTGGTGGAGCGCATCGTCCATCCTGTTCTTGAGCTTCGATGCGCGGGTGTAACCGTCGACGTTGAACCGAACTACACCTGCCGGTGAAGCAAGGTGGATTGCCACGGCGTGCCGTCAAGGCGGTCGTGACCCGTTGGAGCCACTCATTGGCATGGGGCTCCCTCCCACTCGTTCAGCGGTGCGTCCGAGGTGTCGGCCACCCACGGCAGTTCGCTACGCAGGTGAAACCCCTCTGTGGCATGACGGTAGAGTTACCGGCTTGACAGGGGAACGTGTGTTCGTGTAGAACATACGTTCCCATGATCGCCTGCATCGCCATCCCGGGTTTCGAGTTGCGC